>JAFWKS010000247.1 GCA_017511325.1 Erysipelotrichaceae bacterium | reverse complement strand
TAGCCTTTGGCTTCAAGAAGTTCGCTTACCGTGACTAACTGGAATCCCCTGTCTATCAGTTCAGGTACGATCCGTTGGCTGGCCAAAGCTGAAGACATGTACAGCGAATGCATCAGAATGATATCGCCGTCCTTAATATCCGACATGGCTCTTTCATATGTAGTTTCCTCATCCCGGTAATACCAGTCCTTGGTATCAACGGTCCACAGGATGGCCGGCATATCGATGATATTTTCCATATCATAATTCCTGCTTCCATATGGCGGACGGTAGGTCCTCATCCTATACCCCAGTTTTTCATAGACATAGTTTACCGGTTCCATTATCATGGCTTTTGCTTCATACGCATCCAACTGAGAAAGATTGGAATGATCCTCACTGTGGGAACCGAATTCCATCCCAAGTTCGATGCCATGTTCAATATTGTCCATCTCGCGCTTGCTCATACGATAGCCTGCCACATAGAAAGTGGCTCGGGCATCATACTTGCTGAAAATATCATAGATCACTTCATCGACTGTTTGATTTGGACCATCATCATATGTGATAGCCACCATCGGTCTGTTTAAGCTGATGTAGGTCTTCAACTCATAGTCATTGATCTCATTGAAACCCAGATCCTTTCCTGTAAGCATCTTGAGATAACCCAAAGGAAGAACGAGCGTATAGTCAAAGTCTTTGAAATAAAGATCAAGATGATCTTCTTCAAGTTTTACTTCGATATCATCAAGCACAAGGTTATCCTTGTCAGAGTCATGCCAGAACTGTGTGGTATAGGCCGCATCGATCTCGCTTTTCTTCATCTCATATCTAAGCATGTCTGAAAGCATCTGTCTTCCATCTGTTATGTTTAAGATTAGATCATTGAGATCCTCACCGATATAGAAATATTTCAGACCATCATATGTGATCTTGAGGTAATCACCGGCTTTTTCGATCCGGTAATCATAGACTCTTTCTTCTTTGTCTTCACAAAGACTCATCGCATATTCTTTGATCGTTTCGTTTTCCGGCGGATAAAAGACGATGCATCTGCCGTTTCTGTATTTCATTGCGTTTTCATTGGCTGATCTTGCACAGCCGTTAAGACAAAACAATAAAAAGGCAAAGAACAGGATCACTGTTTTCTGTCTGATAAGTCTTATATTATTTTTCAATAGTTCTTTAATCATGACGCTGTACAAATTATAATATATACAGGAGTGCAGGTGTGGTTCAATGGCAGAACTCGACCTTCCCAAGGTTGCAACGCGGGTTCGATTCCCGTCACCTGCTCCATTTTTTTATGGTTTCAAGGCATCTTTTGTTTTTTGGGCTTTTTCTTCCGCACCGTCGATGACACCCTTGCCGTAGGCCCTGACCAGTTCTTCCAGTTTCAGGCCATAGCGCCAGGCCAGTGCACTTAGGACATCGTAATTCATATTGATACTGTTGCTTTCACCATGCAGTCCTATATAGCGGCCCAGACCATAGACATCGATCTTGATCGATACTTCATCGATATTTTCATTCCATGTTCTCGTAAGATGTTTGAGCAGGAAGCGGTTTTTGAAATTGTTCAGCCTTCTAAGTCCATCAGCGATCAGAAAGACAAAAAGATAGATCAGCGGCATGCTGAAATAAAAAGGCATATAGGTATTGAAGTTGTACATATCATCCCAGTTGTGGATGACTACGACGTTATAGAAATAGATCAATGAATATAGGATTATCGGTGTGATGCACAAAAGCGAATCCTTTATCGTCAGAAAATTCCTTGATTCCACATGAAAAAACGCGATCAGGATCATGACCGGACAGATAAAATGCAGATTGAAATTGTAGCCGCCAAAGGCCAGGATCGGGTCATAGAAGCTTATGAAACACAAGGCAAAGACAAAGACCACCGATGTACAGATCGCGGTCGAATAATGAAGCAGGCACATCCAGCGGTTATAGGTGAATCTCTTATTGATCAGGCCATTGATCGCAAATGGTATCAGCATGATCGTTACGATAAGTCCATAGCAGCCTGAAACGATCGTAAAATATCTAAACAGCTTGAAAGTTATCTTCTCTTGTGCAAACATGACGATGCCTCCGCAGATGGAGATCACATAGAATACACTGCCTGCCAGTGCTGCAACAAGAGCCATGATGCTTCGTTTTCTGTTAAAGTCAATGAGATAATCCTTATACATATTCAATATTCCTCAGTCCTATTATAAGCCTCTGATAAAAAAGAATCATTCAGTCAGAATCTTTATACATGAAAAAGGACCGTTGATAAACAGTTCTGCATCATCTGATCAGATCCTGGCAACGCCGCTTCTTCGAGCAGCTTCAGCTACAGCCTTGGCTACCGCATCAGCGACACGGGGATCGAACGGTTTAGGAATGATGTACTCTTCATTCAGTTCTTCATCTGATACCAGAGCTGAAAGAGCGCTTGCAGCAGCCATTTTCATCTCTTCATTGATATCGGATGCCCTGACATCGAAGGTCCCTCTGAAAACACCCGGGAAAGCCAGGACGTTGTTCACCTGGTTTGGATAGTCGCTCCTGCCACTGGCGACAACTCTGGCACCGGCTGCCTTGGCATCTTCCGGCATGATCTCCGGAGTCGGGTTGGCACACGCAAAGACGATCGCATCCTTGTTCATGGAAGAGACCATCTCTTTAGACAGCGTATCAGGTGCTGAAACACCGATGAAGACATCGGCACCTTTGATGACATCGCAAAGCTTGCCTTTCTCCATGTTCCTGTTGGTTTCATGTGACATCTCTTCCTTGATCCAGTTCAGATTTTCTCTTCCTTCATAGATGGCACCCTGTCTGTCGGTCATGATGATATTTCTAAAGCCTGCCGACAGCAGGAGCTTGACGATCGAGATCGCTGCCGCTCCGGCTCCGGAAGTGACTACTTTGACATCTTCCTTTTTCTTGCCTACGACCTTAAGCGCATTTGTAAGTGCCGCCAGCGTTATTATGGCTGTACCGTGCTGATCATCATGAAATATAGGTATATCGCATTTTTCCTTGAGTTTTCTTTCGATCTCAAAACATCTAGGTGAAGATATATCTTCAAGATTGACACCGCCAAATGATCCGGAGATCAGATAGACGGTATTGACGATCGTATCGACATCTTTTGATTTGATGCACAAAGGAAAGGCATCGACACCGCCAAAAGACTTGAAAAGCACGCATTTGCCTTCCATTACCGGCATGCCTGCCTCAGGACCGATATCGCCCAGGCCGAGCACAGCCGTACCATCGGTGATGACGGCACAGAGATTATGTCTTCTGGTCAGATCGTAGCTTTTATTCACATCCTTTTCTATCTCAAGACAAGGCTGGGCAACTCCCGGCGTATAGGCCAAGGACAGAGCTTCCTTGCTGTCGACAGGAACGGTGGCCTTTACTTCGATCTTGCCCTTCCACTTTTCGTGAAGAGCCAGTGATTCTTTAAGGTAATCCATCATGCCTCCTGTTCAAACGGGAATCTATATGGAAGTTTCAGTTCATCACGTAAAGCGATGAGCTCTTTTTGTACTGCCTCATTTACCGGAACGCCTTTATCAGCTCTTTCAAGCGATACGAGGTATTCCTTCTCTCCGGCTGTATAGATCCTGTCATAGCCAGGAGCTTTCATACTGTTTCTAAGACCGCGGCAGATCTCACCAGCCGTCTTTTTGAATGTTTCAAGTCCCATGAACGCTTCAGGATCGACAACGAAGAAGAAGTGTCCGAGATGATACATCTGCGGTTTGCCTTCAGGGCTTACACCGCTCAAGGCTTTCATGAATTCACCACCGGCCAGGGCAGATGAAAGGATCTCAACAACTGTGGCATAGCCATAGCCCTTGTATCCGCACATCTCATCGCCAGGTCCGCCGCCTAACGGTGCAAGGGCAGCTGTGCCTTCCGTAAGCATCTTCAGGATTGCTTTGGAATCCGTCAGGGTGCTTCCGTCATGGCTTACGACCATGCCGACAGGAGTATCCTTGCCGGAACGGGCATAGAATTCGATCTTTCCTCTTTGTACGATCGAAGTGGCACAGTCGATGCAGAACGGGAACTCTTCATCAGTTGGCAGTGAAATCGTCAAAGGATTGGTCCCCAGCATGTTTTCAACGCCAAAGGTCGGAGCGATCGAAGGACGGGCATTGGTACCCGTGATACCGATCAGTCCCTGCTTTGCCGCCATATCGCTCCAGTAGCCTGCGATGCCATAGTGCGTAGAATTGCGGATCGCACCGCCGGCCATGCCGTTCTTCCTGGCTTTTTCGATCAGTTTTTCCATCATCGCATGGGAAGCAACCATACCCATGCCGTCATGAGCATCCATGACTAAAGTCGTAGGTGTCTCCTTTATGATCTCAAGATCGGTCTTAGGCAAGAGCGTACCTTTCTTGATCCTGTCGATATAGATCGGCTTGAATCTGTTGCAGCCATGGCTTTCGATGCCGCGATGGTCTGCTTCCAGCAGCACATCAGTACAGATCCTGGCGTCTTCTTCAGATACACCATAGGCTTTAAAGACGTCGATCATGAAATCGCCCATCAGTTTCCAGGGCACAAAAGGTCTAGTTTCCATTTTTTCTACCTCTCCATAATAAAAATTATTAAATATGTTTGATCTAATTAAATTATAGAACAAACGCCTTATATATGAATAAACAGACTATAATAAAAAATTTTCTTGTCTTTCAAAGAAAAGTTTAAATAAAAAAGGATTGTGTTGATAAGAGTTAATGAACCTGATCAGGGGAGATCACAGATACCAGGCAAAGACAATTATTGTTGCCGTTTAGTGTGTTCTGTAGCGTTTGTGGGATCGTCATCATCAAATATCGGCGTGATCAGATCATCGAAACTGCGCTTATCGAGCAGATTCATGAATTTGATCAGTGTTTCTAATGAGATGTAGCCGTTGTTTCTCATCGTTTCAAAAACGGAGTTTGAGAAATGGATGACATCCTTGCCGTAGTATTGCTCGTAATCTGAAGTATCTCTTTTCAAGTTTACGAGACTGTACTGTGTGAATCCCCTTTCTTCAAGTTCATTGAACAGCTTATCATAACTGATTCCATATATCATATTAACATTTTTAATAATATATGGAATCTCTTTAAGAATCCTCACCTTTCGACAGGTGAGGATTTTATCAGTTGAATGATGTTATTTGTTATATGAGGAGAACTTACAATGAAAAAACTTATCATATTTCTGCTATTACTTATCACCATGTGTCTTCCTATGAAGATCTCAGCCAACGTCGATGTGACGATCGATGTGGACCGCAACGTCGAAGGAAAGACCAATACCGAGCTGTCCAATCAATTTGTGAATCTGGAGCTTGATGATCCTGATTTCAGCTTCAATGTCGAAGAAAACGAAAACATCACTTCCTGGTTCACCAATATCCCTGAGGGCTTTACAGCGACCGCTGAAGAAGTGGACAACGAATTCATCAAGGTCAGATTCACCGGACAGACCAGTCAAGCCACTGATGAAACGATACTGGTCGTCGTTCCTTCCGGAAAAATCAGCTATATGGGAAGCGTGATCGAAGGAGAATTGAGCAACGAT
>JAFWKS010000246.1 GCA_017511325.1 Erysipelotrichaceae bacterium | reverse complement strand
TTGAATGATCCTGCCAGGCAAAGCACCAAGATAAGTTCTTCTGTGGCCTCTGATCTCAGCCTCATCTCTGACCCCACCCAATGATATCTTCACAAAACGACGATCAAGTGCACGGGCTACGGATTTAGCCAGTGAAGTCTTGCCGACACCAGGAGGACCGACCAGACAGATGATCGGAGATTTCAAAGAATTCGTCATCTGTTTGACAGCCAGATATTCAAGGATCCTCTCTTTAACTTTTGTCAGTCCATAATGGTCTTCATCCAGGATCCTTGAGGCATCATCAAGATTTTCATTATCCTGAGATTTCTGATACCAAGGTACATTGAGCAGCCACTCAAGATACGTTCTGATGACGCCGGTTTCACCGGTCGTTGGAGGCAGCATCTCGTAATGCCTGAATTCTTCTCTGGCTTTAGCTTTGACGTTTTCAGGATATGGTTCATTTTCAACTTTCTCTTTAAGATCATCAATATCCGAACCGCCATCAGAACCGCCAAGTTCATCCTTTATAGCCTTCAGTTTTTCTCTCAGATAGTAATCTCTTTGACCGTCCTCAATACTTTCCTTAACCTTCTCATTTATTTCCTGTTCGATCTTGTCCATATTTCTTTCTTTTTCAATGTGGGAAAGCATCATCTCCAGACGGGCATTGACGTTCTCTTCTTCCAGGAAGAGCTGTTTGTCTTCGATATTCTGGATATATATCTGTGCAAATGTATCGACCAGTACAGAAGCTAAAGCTGAATCAAAATTGGAAAGCTGCCTTACCGGGAAACCAGGTCGTCCGTATTTCTGGGCGATCAGATTGAATTCCGCCAGGGCTTTCTTGGTTGTTGATTCAATGATCTCCTCATCATCAACAACATCGAAAATCTCATCGATCTCTACAAAATTCACACCTTCCTTAAGAAAGTGCTTGGTGATCCGGCAGCGCGTCAAGCCGGAGAAGATGACTTTCAGATGATCATCTCTTTCTCTGGATGTCTTGATGCGGCAGACTGTACCGACATTATAGACGTCATCCGGTCCCGGCACATCGACAGTCAGATCCTTCTGGGATACCAGTACGATATTTGTGTTGTAGGCATTGGCGTAATTTACGGAGTCTATCGATACCTGACGGCCTACTTCGACAGCCAGATCCTGCATCGGAAAGACTACTGCGCCTCTTGTGCAAAGCAAAGGATATGAATATTTGCTCATAGGATACCTCCTTTTTGTTTCAATAAAAGACGCAAAGCGTCTTTATGTTTTATTTCTTAAGTAAGTCTAATGTCTTCTTTGACTTCAGATCAGAGCTGATGTTTTCAGCAGGGATATACTTCTTGATCTCCCCTACATCCATGCCGTACATTTCAGCCATCTTCTTGTATTCTTCGTTGACATCATCTTCGCTGACTTCGATCTTTTCTTTCTTTCCGATCTCAGTAAGCGCAAGATTGACTTTAATACGCTTTATTGCATTTTCTTTAAGCGAATCTCTGAATTCCTCCATCTTCTGTCCAGTCATCTTCAGGAAATCGGCTAAAGAGAAGCCCTGCTGCATCATGTTCTGTTCATAATTCTGAACGATGCTGTCAGTTTCGGACTTGATCATAACATCAGGAATCTCAACTTCAGTCATCTCGGCCAGTTTATCAACCAGATCATCTTCAGCCTTTCTCTTTGCATCATCCTGTTTTCTCTTAAGAAGATTGTCTTCGGTATACTTCTTCAGATCTTCAACGGTCTTGACGTTTTCATATTTAAGTTCTTCAACAAATTCATCATTGAGCTCAGGAAGGACTTTTTTCTTTATTTCATGAACAGTTACCTTGAAAGTAGCTGGCTGTCCCTTCATTTCTTCAGCGTGGTAATCATCAGGGAATTTAACTTCGATCTCCTTTGTTTCTTCAGACTTCATACCTATAAGCTGTGATTCAAAACCG
>JAFWKS010000245.1 GCA_017511325.1 Erysipelotrichaceae bacterium | reverse complement strand
GATCATCGGGAACATGATAGCAAGTTTTCCGTATACGGAAGCTCTCAATAATGCACGGACCTGCGTCTTGAAGATATCCTTTCGATCAAGACACAGTCTGATTGCACGATATCCTAAGAACGGGTTCATTTCCGGATCAAATTCGAAATACGGAAGCTTCTTGTCACCACCGATATCCAGAGTTCTGACAACAACTCTCTTGCCCTGTGCTCTTTCAAGAACGACTTTATAAGCTTCAAACTGTTCATCTTCACTCGGGAAGTCTTCAGTTGATTCCATATACAGGAACTCAGTACGATAAAGGCCTACGCCTTCTGCGCCGTTGGCGATGACATTATCCATATCCTTCGGTGAACCGATGTTGGCAACAAGTTCGACCTGATGGCCGTCGGTTGAAATCGTCGGCTTATCAAGCAGGACCTGTAAAGCAGCCTTTTCTTCTAAGAATTTCTTACGTTTTTCTTCATAAAGCTTGAGTTCTTCATCAGTTGGATTGATGATTACATCACCTGATTTGGCATCAAGGATGATCTTATCGCCGTGCTTGCACGCAGACATGATGCCTGTGCAGCCAACAACTGCTGGAAGACCTAAGGCTACAGCCATGATAGCGGCATGGGAGGTCTTGCCACCTATCTCGGTAACGAAACCTAGAGCATATTTTTTATTTAACTGTGCGGTATCAGATGGGGTCATTTCTTCTGCAACGATGACTACTTCCTCATCAATAGTCGTCAGATCAGGAATATTCAATCCAAGAATGTTGCATAAAAGCCTGAAGGAAACATCTTTGATGTCAGCTGCTCTTTCTTTGAAATAAGCATCTTCCATCGATTCGAACATGCCGATCATCATGTCAGATATCTCTTTTGTTGCCTGATCAGCATTGATGCCATCCTTGATCCTGGCGATTATCTGATCCTTGAATTCAGGGTCCTGAGCCATCATCAGATGGGCATCGAATATTGCCAGTTCTTCAGGTTTTAAAGTCGCTGAAGCTCTTTCCTTGATCAGTTCGATATCTTTGATCGTCTTCTTCAGTGCATTTTCAAAAATGCTCAGTGCTTCTTCTGTGGTCTGCTTAGCTTCCTTCAGAACGATTTTTGGCTGTTCAAGCTTATAGACCTTTCCGATTGCAATGCCACTGGAAGTGGCTATTCCTTTTAACATTGTTTATCCTCCACTAATTAACAAACTAATTATACTTCTTCGTATGAACTACAGACAACGAAGAAAATTCTGATACGCACTTTTACGATAGCGATAATAGGAAGGAGAGGACATGATACCTTTGTACCACTTTCCCCTCTTTCCTCTTAAAACTTCATTTTCAATGATGATCTTTTCCTTGTCATAGAGCGATTCAACAACGTATTCAATATGATGTACGATACGGTGGTGGATCGCCAGACGATCGGAATTCAGATCGATGATATTCTCTTCATATTCACTGATTATTCTTTTTGATTTAAGGTAGTTTTCAGACAGCAATGCGATCTCAAATCTGGTCTTCACATCCTGGTCCGATATTTGTTTCTTGTACATAAATTACTGCTTTTTGGCGGTGTGAGCCGTTTTTTAGATAAACTATTCGTCGATTTCGATTAAGCCATATCCTCCATCATTTCTCTTGTATACAACCGCCATCTTTTCGGAATCCGCATCCTTGTAGATGAAGAATGAATGTGACAGCATTTCCATGCGCATGATAGCTTCATCCAGGATCATTTCATCCGCATAGATGGTCTTTGTTCTTACAGGTATATCTTTTTCTTCGCTCGCATCTTCTTCATAGAAGTTTTCTGCCAGAGAATCTTTGTGTCTTCTTGAAAGTCTGCCCTTCTGTCTTCTGATCTGATCTTCCAGTTTGTCAATAGCCAGATCGACTGCTGTTGAGAATTCTTCATGGACAATTTCCGATCTCATCAATCCTACCTTGGTAGGAACATTTACTTCTACTTTGAGCGCACCTCCGTTGTCCTTTACTGTTACTTTGGCACTCTGCTGCTCATCAATGACGATGTACTTGTTGAGTTCAGTCAGCCTGTTCTCAATCTGTTCTCTCATCCTGTCAGTGATCGTAACATTCTCACCATAAACTGCAAATTTCATAATTCGTCTGCCTCCTTAATCTTTATTTTGACTCAATCATGAGTTTGATAAGCCATCTGTAAACCAGGAACAAGCCATAGGCATCCAGGGAACAGTATTCCTTAAGATTGTCCAGGATCTCTTTTTCCTTCTGTTCATCAGCACTATCGATATTCCGCCAATTGAAGACTGCTTCCATGCCGTCGTAGATATCAAGATCTTTATAGGAATAATCCGAGCAGATATCGACTAGTTTCTTCAAAGTATAATCACCCGCCATCCTGACATCATAGACCAGTCCTTCCATAAACGGATAAGCCAGATCCACAAAACGGCTGATGATGCTGTTAAGCTTTTCGCTGTACTCCGGGAAGATCTTCGCAAGTTCTTCAAGTCTCAGACATTCAGCGCCTACCGCATTGTAAGCCAGGATCGGTCCTTTTTCAGGAAGATACTGTATCAGGCCTTCCACGAATTCCCTGCGGCAATCACCCTTGCCCACAAAGGTACGATGTTCCATATGCCCGTTTTCATCGATGTAGTACAGGGCAAATTCGAAACATACCACATCCATCGGTCTCATCTTTTCATATTCCGGGACGAGATATCTGTCCCATTCAAAGTCGATAAAGGATATCGGCCTTTCACTCAGCTGTTCAAACCATCTGGCTAAAGCCATCTTCTCAAGATACAGCCCACCGTTTCTCGAGGCCATGATCTGAGCATATTGGACTCTGTTTCCCTCGATCTGATCAAGATCCGCATCCTTCAGGTGTCTAATTCCCTCTTCATACATCTTGTTTTTGTTGCGGGAAGTGACCAGCGTCAATATCGAATCATCAGCTTTGTCTATCTCATCAGGGAAACACCTGCCATAGAACTCGCATAGACCGTAAAGCTTGCAGAAACGGCTTTTTTTAGCGACGCTTTCTTCAATAGTGAAGTCTTCGATCTTTTTTATCGTCTCTTCGTAATTAAATTTATTCGCCCTGACCAGATCGATGATCTTGCTTTTTTTGTATTCATCTGTCACGATGAACAGCCTTTTTACATCTAACTGGCCTTCATTGATGTAATCAGGGTCCAGATATATGACATAGATATCGTTTACCTTAAAACCGCTCTTATTAAGTACATCAAGACCGATCCTGTATGATAAAGTAT
>JAFWKS010000244.1 GCA_017511325.1 Erysipelotrichaceae bacterium | reverse complement strand
AGTGATGAAGCATAAGCCCATTGGGATACATGTATAAGCAGCATCCTTCTGCTGACGAGTGAACTTCTTTGGAGCTAAGATAGCAGATAAGCCAACACCGATTGCAGGTGTCATACCGCCGATGATCTTTGCAGTTTCAGCGCAAGCACCGATACCGCCGTTTGCTTCGTTGTCAGCGAATAATGCGTTAGCAGCCATAGATGCAGTCTTGTTGACTGGACCACCCATATCGAAGCCCATGCAGGCACCGATAACTGCACCAGCAACGAATAATGAAGAGCCTGAAAGACCTTCGATCCAGTGCTGGAAAGCAAGCATCATGGCAGATAACGGTCTCATTAAGAAGCCGAAGAATACGAATGTAGCAACACATGTAGCAACTACCGGGATGATCAATACTGGCATTAAGCCCTGTAAAGCCTTAGGAAGTTTCCAAGTCTTCATCCATTTTACGAAGTAACCTACGAAGAAGCCCATCAGCATAGCGCCAACGAAACCAGTCTTTGTAGGACCACCAGCGTAGTAACCGATAGCGAAAGCAGGAACGATGCCCGGACGGTCAGCAATAGAGAATGCGATACCTGCGCACAGGAATGCATAAGCCCAGTTGAAGCCATTGCCGTTCATTTCGCCTAACATGTGAATGTAGTCGGAGATCTTTAAGATTGAGTAACCAGAGTAAGCTAAGCCATTGATCGTAGGATCTGAAAGTGGAACACCACTCCAGGAGTAAGCCTTCTGAATAGCACCTGTGATACCGGCCATGACAACCATTGGAATAAGGAAAGAAATACCGGTCATTATGTGCTTTCTCATTTCAACTAATTTTGAATTTTTCATAGATAAATTTCCCTCTCTTTGATAAATAAATCATTTAATCAAAAGTATTATTTAGCCAATTTCTTTTCGATAGTAGCAATCAAGCTCTTAGGCTGTTTCATTGCTGTACCGATAGGAACATCGACAATCTTCTTGCCAGCAAAACGGTTGGCTCCACGTACTGCGATATCATGAGCGTAGATGACAACATCAGCATTATTGATGTCTTCTGCTGTCAGTTCGTTCTCAACACCTGCAGAACCCTGAGTTTCGACCTTGATCTTATGCCCCAATTCTTCAGCAGCTTTCTGAAGTTTTTCGGCAACAAGATAAGTGTGGGCAATCCCCGCTGTACAAGCTGTTACTGCAACAATATTCATATAGAACTCCTTTCATTATCTTGAATTAGCTTAATTTAATTTTAATATTTTTGAATAAGCCTAATCAATAAAAACCAGATACATTTTGATAAAATTGATCATATTAAACGCAAATATGATAACTTTATGATCATTTCTACAGGTCGATATCCAGATCTACGATCTCTTCTTCTTCAAGGACTTTATCAACTTCACCCAGTTCGCTGTCATCGCACAGCAGCAGGTTCATGATCTCTTCCTTGGTGGATGCACCCGCAAGTTTGGTCACTCTAACATCATTTCCCAGCTTTCCAGCCAGTTCACTTAGAAGCATCATGTGGTTTCTGGCAAACTCTGCGTCAGCGCTTACACAGAACAGGAAGATCAGGTGCGTATCCTGGAAACCGTCTTCAGACATGCTGGATTCCCAGCGGATCGGATTGATGGTCTTGCCGATCATAATACCGTTACGAGTAACAGAATTAGACTTTCCGTGCGGGATGGAAATGTGGGAACCCATTCCGGTAGGACCCTCAGCTTCTCTTTCATAGATATCTTTGACAAAGACATCCACATCATTGATATAACCGTTCTTAAGCAGGACATTGGCCATGTAGTGCAACACTTCATCCTTGTTTTGACCCTGTACATTAAGATCGATGATATCGGCATTCAGAATATCATTTAGTGGCATATTTCATTCTCCTTTTCTTATATCATATACCTTTTTTCCAAAATTATCACAATTTTATCAAAATAATCATCATATTATCATTGACAAGCCATATTTTCTTTAATAATATTAAGATGTAAGGGCTTAATATAACACCTTTATATGGCGGTTTTCAAAGAATCTCATAAAGTTATCATTCGGACGCTTGTCAGTGATGACCCCCTTTATGGAAGTGAAATCCGCAAAATGGTTATAGGCAACAACATCAAACTTTGAATGGTCTACAAGGACATAGACGCAGTTGGCCTGGTTGATGACCTGGGCCTTCATGGCTCCTTCATAGAGATTGGTGTTGGTCAACGATCTGTTTATCGAGATGCCGACCGCTGAAATGAACGCCTTATTATAGTTATAAGGATAGAATGTCGAATCAAGCGCAAAGGTGCCGGAATCGTGCTGAAGCACGCCGCCGACGCAGATGCCTGTGATATTAGGCATTTCCCTTAACAGATTCAAGACATCAAGACAGTGGGTTATGACCGTTACGTTCTTTGATTCCTTCAGGTAATGCAGCATGCGATAAGCTGTAGTCCCCGAGTCGATGAAGATGACATCGCCGTTTTCCACTAAAGAAGCAGCGATCTTGCCGATATGTTCCTTCTCTTGAGAGAACGATGAATCCCGCTTGGCAAGCGAGTCGACTTTAGACATCGCTTCCTGCTTGTCGTTGTAGATTACCCCGCCGTAGACCTTATCGATATATCCGAGCTCTTCCAGCTTGGTGATATCTCTTCTTAAGGTCTGGATCGAAATGTTGAACTTATCTAATAGTTCTTCATTTCTGACTGATTTGTGATCCTCTATATAGGACAACATTTCTTTCTGCCTATTGTATTTCATATATGCTACCTGTGTTTCTAATTCAATTATAGAAACTTATCAGAATATTATCAAATTGTTCATCAAGGAGGATAAAATATGAACAAACTACTCGAAATGACTCAGAAATTCCCGCAGACCGAACTGTGGAACGACTCCTGCTCGTGCAAGGAACTCTCCTATGCCCTGGAAAACGGCGGATCAGGCGCAACGACTAATCCTGTCATCGTCTTCAACGTCCTTAAAGGTGAACTTCCTGAATGGGAAGAAACGATCAGACAGATCGTAAAGGACAATCCTTCTTATACCGAAGATGATCTCGCCTGGTCACTTATCAAGGCTATGGGCGCCAAAGCTGCAGGCCTTATGCTCGATCAGTTCAACAAGACCAACGGTCAAAGAGGAAGGATCTCTTTCCAGACTAACGCAAAATACTATCAGAACAAGGATCTAATGGTAAAACAGGCTCTTGATCTGGCATCGACAGTTGAAAACTCTCAGGTCAAGCTTCCGGCTTCCAAGGCAGGCATCGAAGCCATGGAAGAACTCACATATAAAGGCGTATCCATCAACGCGACCGTTTCCTTCACTGTTGCCCAGGCCCTGCAGGTCGCTGAAGCAGTTGAAAGAGGCTTAAAGAGAAGAGAAGCGGAAGGCATCGATACTTCCAGGATGCATCCGGTATGCACGATCATGGTCGGCAGAGTAGATGACTATCTCAAAGCCCACTATGGCAAGACTGATACCCTTATTTCTTCAGAAGCCTATGAACAGGCCGGCGTAGCAGTATTCAAGAAAGCCTACAGGATCTACAAGGAAAGAGGCTACAGAACGAAACTGCTGGTAGCTGCCTTCAGAAACAGACATCACTTTGAAGATTTCATCGGTGGTGATCTGATCCTCACTATCCCTTATAAGTGGCAGAAGAAATACAACACTTCCACTGTTGAAGTCAAAAACAATATGGACACTCCTGTTGACCAGAAGATCCTCGATGAACTTCTTAGTCATGAAGAATTCGTCAAAGCCTATGATGAGAACTTCCCGATCGAACAGTTCCAGCACTATGGTGCTTTCCTGGCAACGATGAACCAGTTCCTGGGCGGATATGATTCTCTGCTGCAGCTGGTCAGAGGCTATATGGTGATCTAAGATGGCCAACACATTCCTAACCCCAAAGATGATCGTTTCAGGAAGTGACGCCCTTAACAGCGCCAAGAGCGAACTTTCAAAACTTGGCAAGAAGGCCTTCATCGTCACTGACGCGATGATGGTCAAGCTTGGCAACGTCCTCCTGCTGGAAAAGATCCTTAAAGAAGTAAACATCGATTACTATATCTTCTCTGAAGTAAACTTTGAACCTAACGATACAGTCGTCATTCAGGGTAAAGATACCTACAGAGAAAACAACTGTGATTTCCTGATCGCCTTAGGCGGCGGTTCACCGATCGATACAGCTAAAGCTATCTCGATCCTGCTTAACAACGATGCCCCTTTATCTTCATATATGGGCAAGATCATCGACATCGATCGTCCAGCTCTCGTCGCCATCCCGACAACAGCAGGAACCGGTTCTGAAGCGACCAAATTCACGATCATCAACGATACTGCTACAAAAGTCAAGATGCTTCTGACAGGACCATGCCTGATCCCTGATCTTGCGATCATCGATCCGGCCTTCTCCAGATCAGCACCTAAATCAGTAACTTCGCACACCGGTATCGATGCATTGTGCCATGCGGTCGAATCATATACTTCCCGCAAATCACAGCCTCTATCAGATACCTTTGCGTTAAGCGCCATCAAGCGTATCTTCAACAATCTGCAGAAATGTTACGATGACGGAAATGATACTGAAGCCAGAGTCCAGATGTCGCTGGCAGCCCTGGAAGCCGGCATCTCCTTCAATAATTCCTCAGTAACGATCGTTCACGGCATGTCCAGACCAATGGGAGCACTCTTCCATGTTCCGCATGGCTTAAGCAATGCGATGCTTCTTGAAGAATGCATGAACTATGTCGTCGATGGAGCTTATGATCGTTTTGCGGATATCGCCAGATATCTTTCGCTCACTGATGATGCAGACGATGTCAAGGCTGCAAAGATATTCCTTAAAGCCTTGAGCAAACTTCTGAGAAACCTCAACGTTCCAACGATGTCCGAGTATGGCATCGATAAAGACGAGTACTTCGCCAATATCGACAAGATGGCTCACGATGCCTTTGCCTCAGGCTCACCATCCAACACCATCAAAGAAATCAAAGTTGAAGATATGGTCGAGTTATACAAAAAGATCTATCGTTAATCCTCCTTTCTTAAAAAGCCGTTATTCAAAAAACGGCTTTTTAAATTGTATGAATTATATGACTTCATTAAGATTAAAATCAGCATTTGTTTAGTATAATTAAGGTAATAAAAAAGAGGAAAGATAATATGGAAAATCTAAATTCAAAAATCGTAACTAAGAAACAAAGACCAACCAAGATCATTCAGTTCGGTGAAGGCAATTTCTTAAGAGCTTTTATCGACTGGTTCATTCAGACCATCAATGATGAAACTGACTTCAACGGTGGTGTCGCTGTAATACAGCCATTAGCTACCGGAAGAGTCAAAGAACTGGAAAAACAGGATGGGCTTTACAATCTGCTGCTTGAAGGTATCGAAGACGGCGAATTGAAAAGAAGCCTTCAGGTCATCGATGTCATCAACGAATGCATCAACCCATATCCTGAATATGACAAGTATCTTGCACTGGCTGAAAGCCCTGATATCAAGCTCGTCATCTCCAACACGACTGAAGCCGGTATCGTCTACGATCCAAAGGATACCGATTATGAACAGTGCCCTACTTCCTTCCCTGGCAAGCTTCTGGCTTTATTAAAGAGAAGATATGATTTCTTCAAGGGATCAAAGGATGCAGGCCTCTATATCCTGGCTTGTGAACTGATCGACTATAACGGCACAAAGCTTAAAGAAGTGCTCAACCAGCTGGCTAAAGACAAACAGTACGAACCCGAATTCATCGACTGGCTCAACAACGCCAACAAGTTCTACAACACCCTGGTCGACAGGATCGTTCCGGGTTATCCGAAAGATCAGATCGAACAATTGACCAAGGAACTCGGCTATATCGACAACAACATCGTCAAAGGTGAATACTTCCATCTGTGGGTCATCGAAGGTGATCCTTGTCTGACCGATGTCTTCCCGGTCAATAAGACCAAGCTCAACATCATCATCACCGATAATGTTAAGCCTTATAAGGAAAGAAAGGTCAAGATCCTCAATGGCGCTCATACCTGCCTTGTACCGGTAGCTTATCAGATGGGCAAGCGCCTTGTCTCTGAAATGATGAACGATCCTAAGTGCAACAAGTTCCTGCTTGATTTCATGCATGATGAAGTCTGGGGCACGATCGATCTTTCTCAGGATGAACTGAACAATTTCACCAATTCAGTCTTCAACAGATTCCTCAATCCAACGATCAAACATGAACTGCTGACGATCGCTCTTAACTCCATGACCAAATACAAGACCAGAGTCCTGCCTTCAGCGATCGGTACTTATGAAAAGACCGGCAAGCTGCCAAAGCACGCTTTATTCTCACTGGCCTGCTGGTTCAACATGTATTCTTTCAGAAATGAGGACGGTTCTTTACTGATCAAAGACGATCCGGAATTCCTGGAGATGTGGGAATATCTCTCTGATGCTTCAGCTGAAGAAATCGTCGACAAGGTCATGTCGCTCAAACACTGGGAATATGATTTCGACAAGATGGAAGGCGCTAAGAAGTTCGTAACAGAGTGCCTGGCATCGATCAAGCAGAAAGGTGTTGAAGCTACACTCGATGAGGTCTTCTGATGAAACTCATTAAGATCAACGAAATAGATAATGTCGCAGTCGCAGTAGATAAGATCGACCAGGGCGTTGAAATAAACGGCCTTACGACCCTGACGGAGATCCCGATGGGTCATAAAGTTGCCCTCAAGGATATCAGGGAAGGCGAAGATATCATCAAGTATGCCCAGGTGATCGGTGTTGCCTCTAAAGACATCAAAAAAGGCGAGCACATCCATTCCCACAATATGCATACCAAACTCTCCGGCGAACTCGAATATACTTATGAGCCAGTCGGCTATAGTGATAAGAAAGAAGAAAACCCTTATCAGCTCTATGGCTATAAAAGGCTTAATGGCAAAGTCGGCATCAGAAATGAACTGTGGCTGGTCCCAACGGTCGGCTGCATCTCTTCCATCTGTAAGGACATCATCGAAAGATTCAAGAAGACTCATGATCTGAGCGATATCGATGGCGCCTACACCTATGCCCATCAGTACGGCTGTTCACAGATGGGCGATGATCAGGAAGCAACAATCAAGGTCCTTCAGAAGATAGCTTCTCATCCAAATGCCGGCGCCGTACTGGTAGTAGGACTGGGTTGCGAAAACAACCAGCTCAAGCCGTTCATCGAAGGCTTAAAGGATGTCGACAAAAACAGACTTAGATATTTCAACTGTCAGGAGGTAGATGACGAAGTCAAGACAGCTCTTGATTATCTTGAAGAATTATATGAAACGATGAGAAATGACAAGCGTGAACCGATACAGTTCAAGGATCTTGTGATCGGTCTTGAATGCGGCGGTTCCGATGGTTTCTCAGGCATAAGCGGAAATCCGCTGTTAGGAAGACTTTCAGATCGCGTCATCTCCTATGGCGGCAATGTCATCCTCTCTGAAGTTCCGGAAATGTTTGGCGCTGAACATCTGCTAATGAACAGAGCTAAAGACAAGAAGGTCTTCGAAGAGATCGTCGATATGGTCAATCGCTATAAGCAGTATTTCATCGACAATAAACAGGTCGTCTATGAAAATCCTTCCCCGGGCAATAAAGCCGGCGGCATCACGACTCTGGAAGAGAAATCCTGCGGCTGTATTCAGAAAGGCGGCACCTCGATCATCAACGGTGTCATCGATTATGGTGAAAGCATCATTGAACCAGGTCTTAACCTGCTTTATGGACCAGGCAACGACCTGTCTTCGACGACAGCCTTAGGTTCAGCCGGATGTCACATCATCCTGTTTACTACCGGCAGAGGCACGCCTTACGGATCCTTTGTCCCAACTGTTAAGGTTGCGACCAACCCGACTATCTACAGCAAGAAGACAAACTGGTTTGACTTCAATGCGGGCGTCGTTCTTGAAGAATGCAGTCTCGATGAAGCGTGTGATGAGTTCATGAAGAAGGTCGTTGCGATCATCAATGGCGAAGAAAAGACCAGAAACGAAGCCAAGGAATACAAAGAGATCGCGATCTTCAAGCGTGGTGTTATCCTATGATCCTGTTTGAACAGAAAGAACTCAGCTCATCCTCCAATATGAACACTCTGCTCTATGTCATCGTGTTCTTTGCGATCCTGCTGTTCTCGATCAGAGCAGCGCTCGGGCACCGTTCATACAAGAGGTCGATCTATCCGTATATCTATGAGAATTACCTCTTTGATTATTTCTATAAGACAAACGTCTTCAGGGATGCATCCAAGTCAGGATATCTGAAAAGACTGCTCGGTTATCATCGTCTTGTCTATGCCAATATCACCAACAAGGAAGGCAAGCTTTGTACACAGATATTGACTCTCATCCATTCAAAAGGCATCCTGTCGATCGCCCACTTCCACACAAAAGGAGCCATTCATGGTTCTGACAGCGGAAACTGGCATGTCACAAGAGTCGAGGAAGGACAAGAGAAGAAATTCAAGATCGAGAATCCGGGCATCTATTTAAGAGAATACATCTCTCATCTGTCTCAGGCACTGGGAAACAGAAAAGTAGAGAGCGTCATCGCCATAAACGATGAATGCGACATCTCTGATGTCAGATCAACTTTCAGGATCTGCAAGTTCTCAGAGCTTGAAGGTATCATAAAAGAAGCTGACTGCGGCTATGGTCT
>JAFWKS010000243.1 GCA_017511325.1 Erysipelotrichaceae bacterium | reverse complement strand
TGAAGAAGACATAAATCGCACGAACCGGTATTACCTCACCAATGATATCGCTGTGATCCACAAGAAACCTACTCCGATCACGATCGTGCACGTTGATTATCCGAAAAGAAGTGCTGCAAAGATCACGGAAGCCTACTTCAAGCTGGCTTCGACAACTGACTACAACGGGATATATTTGGGGAAATATATCGACTTTGAAGCCAAGGAATGCGAATCGAAGACTTCCTTTCCGTTCTCATCTATTCACAAACACCAGATAGATCATCTATCCAGTGTAATAAGACATGGGGCTATAGCTTTTATCATCATCCGCATGGTCGAATATGATAAAGACTTTCTAATTAAAGCAATCGATTTTATTAACTTCTACAATTCCGGTACCAGGAAATCTCTTCCTTATGCCTGGATTGAAGAAAATGGCTATGAAATCAAGCGTTTATATCAGAAGCCATGTGACTACATTGCGGTAGTAGAAAGAGTATTTGAATTATGAGTATTAAAAAAGTGAAACCAAAACGAAAAATCAGCGCAACACGCATCTGGGCGATCATTGTCTCCGGCATGCTGGTACTGGCGATCATCGGACTCTGCGCCGGTGTCTTCGTCATCTACAAGCTGCTTCAAGACAAACCGGAACTTAATCCGGCAGACTTTGAACAGGTCGAATCTTCAGTTGTCTACGATTCCAAAGGCGAAGCCATTGCCAACCTTGGTACGGTCATCAGGCAGAATGTTGAATATGCCGAGATCCCTAACTGTGTCGTAGATGCCTTCGTCGCAATCGAAGACTCCCGTTATTTCGAACATAACGGTTTTGATATTCCGCGTTTCACTAAAGCGATCCTGGAAAACCTTCGTACTCTTTCCTTTGGCCAGGGTGGCTCTACCTTTACAATGCAGTTAGTCAAAAATACATATTTCGTCAACGATGAGACCGGTGAATACGCTTCAAGATCAGGCGCATCAGGTGTCAAAAGAAAAGTTCAGGAAATTGCCCTCGCCTTTGAACTTGAAGATGCCAAATCAAAACAGGATATCTTTGAATCCTATGTAAATAAACTGAACTTCGGTGGTTCCAACAACATCCGTGGTATCCAGAAAGCTGCTCAGTATTACTTCGGCAAGAATCTCAGCGAATGCACCTTGGTCGAAGGAGCCCTTTTAGCTGGCGTCATCAACGCCCCTAACTACTACAATCCTTTCTATAATCTCGAAGCCGCTCAGGAAAGAGTGATCGAGGTCCTCTATCAGATGAGGACCCACGGCTACATCACCAAGGAAGAATATGAGCTTGCTAAATCGATAAGGATCGAAGATGTGCTCAAGGATCCTTATTCAAAGTCAAATGACGGCAATGGTATCCCTTATCAGGCCTATGTCGATCAGGTCGTTAACGAAGTTAGAGATCTGACTGGTCTGGATCCTTACACGACGACCATGCATATCTACACCTACATGAACAAGGATATCCAGGAAGAGATGGATAAAATTCAGGCCGGAGATTTTGAAGAAGGTTATCTGGCATATCCTGATGATTACTTTGAAGTCGCTTCAGTATGCGTCAAGAACACTACTGGTGAAGTCGTCGGTATCCTCGGTGGCAGAAACTACGCCAATGGCGGACAGCTTCTGCTCAACCATGCGACTGACCAGTACAAGCAGCCTGGTTCATCGATCAAACCGATCCTTGACTATGCACTGGCCTTTGAAAATCTGGGTTGGGCAACAGACCATGTACTTACCGATAAGCCTATGTGGCTCGATGCTTCAACCGGGATCCCTGTAGTAAACGACTCCGGCACATACACAGGTGATGTTACTTTAAAGACAGCTCTAGGCAATTCTATCAACACCTGTGCGATTCAGACCCTGCAGGCAGTTCTCGACGCCAAGAAATATGAATATGTCGTTAATTATGCTCAATCTATCGGCTATGACTTCACGCTGGAAGACTTCAATATCCAGTATGCAATGGGCGGTTCAACATGTGAAGTAACTCCATACATTCATGCCGGTGCATATACTGCTATCATGAACTATGGTACCTATACCCCGCCGCACACGATCTCAAGGATCGAGTTTACAAACGGTAAATCACCGATCACACCGAAATACGAATCTACACAGGTAATTTCTGAAGCAGCTGCATTCCTGACTACCGAACTCATGAAGTCAAACGTTGCAGGATTCGGCGGTACTTATTCCTATGTAAGAAGCAGTGACTATACCGTTTACGGCAAGACAGGTACTACAGACTATGGAAACTCGGCAGTCGAACTCGGCGTTCCTTCTGGTTCGATCAAAGATGGCTGGCTCGTAGCGGCAACAAGCGAATATACTACAGCAACCTGGGTCGGTTATGAAAGAGTCGTTACAAATCAGCCTTCCTACATAACCAAGGATTATTACTACAACGAACGTCCTCAAGGCAAGATAGCTCACCTTATCCTTGAAGCAGCTTATAAATACGGTGGCAGCACCCCTACCACACTTGAAAAACCTTCAGGTGTCACTTCGATAACCCACGTCATCGGCACTTGGCCATATGCGGCATTTACAGATGGCATGGATGAATCGTTAAGGACCAGCGGCATGATCAAATCAGATTCCGTTAAACTGGTATCTCTTTCTGATCCTAAGATCTCTGATATCAGCGGTTTTGATGCCTCATTCGATCCGAATACCGGTGTACTCAATCTTAAATGGGCTACCTACCCTAATGAAAATGACACCAAGGAAGATACAGGCAAGAAGGATATCTCCTTACGCAATTCTTCCGGTGATGTCATCATTGCGGCAGAAGGCACGAGCCTGTTCAGCTATACAAAGCTTTACGGTCCAGTCAGATACATGGCTGACATCACGATATCAGGTGCACATCCGGATTCAAAGCAAGTCAAGGTAGACAAGAATAATACGTCTGTCAATCTGAACGTATATCCTGGTGATGTAGTAAAAGTCAGCGGATATTATGCGTATGACAGCGGCAAGAGCAAATCCAACAGGATAGAAAAAGAATTCAAATCAGAAGTTACGATCGCATTCCCTGTTGTAGGCACATCAGCTTATGATCTCCAGAGCTTTGCAAACAGATACAGTTTCGTCAATTATGTTGAAGAGCAGACGACAGACACAAGCAAAGTCGGTACATTCATAATAACCGGTTCAAATGGTTCGACAGTAAATCCAGATACTCATATGACGGTTTCTGATAATACGGTATATACGATTACTTACTATGTTGAAAAGAATTATACGTTGTCGATCATCGATTCCAGAGAAAACGATCTTATCCTTACAGCAGTTTATGATAAGAGCGGAAGCTTTGAATACTCATGGAGCGGAGACGCAGGCATCAATATATCTGCAAATGGGAACAGAGCTACAGTAACTCCGGGAGTTGAAATAAGCGATGGAGCAACATTCAAAGTTACAGTATTAGCCGATGATAAGAAAGCTGAATGCTGGCTCACCTATACTGAAGGCAGACTCGTCAGGACAAGTTAGAAAAACAACATAATTTATTTAAAAAAACAGCTGGTTATCAAACTAGCTGTTTTTCTTAGATGGTTCTTTTTCAAAGCCCTGGATATCGATGTTTATCTTCTTGCATTCAACACCAGTCATGATCAGAACGGATTCCATCACTTCATCCTGGACCTTGCTGCAGAGTTTAACGATATCAACACCCTGCTTGACTCTTAGTGAG
>JAFWKS010000242.1 GCA_017511325.1 Erysipelotrichaceae bacterium | reverse complement strand
CTTCTGCCAGCTTCGTTGCTTCAAATAAGACTGCAGTAACACCGGATGAGCATAAATTCGATGATCCGGGCATTCACACCAATGATGAGATGGAATCACTTTCAAATTCGCTTATGGACATGTTCAACAACATGAAGAACTACATGAGCGATCTCGTAACTGTTACCAAGGAAAAAGAACGTATCGGTTCAGAACTTACTGTTGCGACTAAGATCCAGGCTGATATGCTGCCGAAGATCTTCCCGGCATTCCCTGGCAGAAATGAATTCGATCTTTATGCTTCAATGGATCCTGCTAAGGAAGTCGGTGGTGACTTCTATGACTTCTTTATGATTGATGATCACAGGATCGGCCTGGTAATCGCAGACGTTTCCGGAAAAGGCGTTCCAGCTGCATTATTCATGGTCATTTCCAAAACTCTGCTTAAGAATAGAGCTTTGATGGGCGGAACTCCTTCCGAGATCGTCGGCTATGTCAATGAACAGCTCAATGAAGGCAATGAAGCTGATATGTTCGTTACGATCTGGTATGCAGAATTCGATCTGTTTACAGGAAAAGGTATCGCCGTCAATGCCGGGCATGAACATCCGGCTATCTACAGAGCTGAGACCGGCAGATATGATCTTGATGTCTATAGACATTCACCGATCTGTGGTACGATGCCTGGCATGAACTTCCGTGAACACGAATTCGAACTCAAACCAGGTGATCGCATGTTTGTATATACAGACGGTCTGCCTGAAGCTACTAATAGCCAGAAAGAACTATTTGGCACCGACAGGATGCTGAAAGTTCTTAACAATAATATCGATGCTACAGTACATGAACTGCTCTTCGAAGTGACCAATGCTGTCGATGAATTTGTCGGTGAAGCTGATCAGTTCGATGATCTGACGATGCTGGCATTCTACTACA
This sequence comes from Erysipelotrichaceae bacterium, assembly GCA_017511325.1. Next base: position 875 of record JAFWKS010000242.1, on the reverse strand, counting down.
AAGGACCGCAAACGAATCAGTAAAACATATGAAAAAGAAATTGAGTGGATATTTGATATCTAAATACAGTTATCCTGGAACAGTATATGCTTTTAAACGTCTTCTTGAAGAAGCGGAAAAAATGAATATTGATCTGCGCGAGATAGGCGTAGCTGACTGCACGATCATCAATGGCAAGGTCTATTTCAAGGGTGAACTACTTCCGGAAAGGGACTTTGCGATCGTCAGATACTATGTTCCGGCTTTTACAGAGACCTTATGCAAACTGGTAAAAAGACAGTATAACGATACCAAGATAATTGCCAGATTCAGAAACAAGTATAATCAGATCTCCAGCATCAAATCCGATCATTTCAAGCAGCCGAAATCCATTCTGGGCTCTGCTTCCACTGATTATGATTTTCTTCAGAAAAAGCTTGGTCTTCCATTTATTGCCAAAGGACTTGAAAGCTATGGCGGCCAGCAGATCTTTCTGGTCAGGAACATCTTCGATTATGATTCCTTGAAGTTCCATTTCAATGACGCCAAGGAATTCCTGTATCAGCAGTTTATTTCGGAAAGCCGCGGCGAAGACATAAGGATATTTGCGGTAAAAGGTGAGACTGTTGCAGCCATGAAGAGGACTTCTGATGGTGATTTCAGATCCAATCATTCGCTTGGTGGTCTTTCAGCTAAAGTTGAGATCACCGATGAATTGAGAAATATCGGCAAGGATATCTTTGACCAGACCGGGATTGATTTTGTCGGAGTGGAACTTCTGCTTGGTTCTGATGGTTTTTATTACTGTGAGATCAATACTATTCCGGGATTTGAAGCCCTGGATATGACGAACGATATAAATCTGGCGAAAACAATGCTGGAAGTTATCCAGAAGG
>JAFWKS010000241.1 GCA_017511325.1 Erysipelotrichaceae bacterium | reverse complement strand
GTAGGTTCGATCATAACTCTAGTTTCCAAGTTTGGGGAGAACGTCATTGTCAATGTCAAAGAAACAAGGATCGCGATCTCGGCGGAAATGGCCACGAAGATCTACATATAGGAGGGGACAGGATGACATTAAGAGAAGCTAATATCGGCGATACCGTCAGAGTCAGAAAGCTTAATGGTGAAGGTGCTGTTAAGCGAAGAATCATGGATATGGGTATTACAAAGAACACTGAGATCTACGTACGAAAGGTCGCACCGTTGGGTGATCCGATCGAAGTTACAGTCCGTGGTTATGAATTGTCGCTTCGTAAAGCTGACGCTCAGATGGTTGAAGTTGAATTAATGGAAGGGGAATAAAATGAAAATTGCATTAGCGGGCAATCCTAACAGCGGCAAGACGACGCTGTTTAATGCCTTGACCGGTTCCAACCAGTATGTCGGCAACTGGCCAGGCGTAACGGTTGAAAAAAAGGAAGGAAAATTAAGAAAATACGAAGGTGTGACGATCACTGACCTTCCGGGTATATATTCATTGTCACCTTATACTCTGGAAGAGGTAGTTGCACGTAATTATCTGATCGATGAAAGACCGGATGCGATATTGAATATCGTCGATGGTACGAATCTGGAAAGAAACCTCTATCTGACGACACAGCTCGTTGAACTGGGCATCCCGGTCGTCGTAGCTGTCAACATGATGGATCTTACCGAGAAAAACGGTGATATGATCGACCTCAACGCTCTGCAGGAAAAGATGGGTGTCAAATTCGTCAATATCTCAGCTTTGAAGGGTACGAATATCGGCAAGGCCGCTGAAGAGGTAGTAAAGGCTGCAAAAGGCAACAGGCCGATACCTCAGCACACTTTCTCAGGACCGGTCGAGCATGCGCTGGCTCATATCGAAGAGGCGACAGTACATTCTCTTCCGGAGGAGCAGCAAAGATGGTATGCGATCAAGATCTTTGAAAGAGATGAGAAAGTAATGGAGAATCTCAACCTTGCCGAAGACGTCAAGAAACATATCGAAAACGATATCGCCAGTGTTGAAAAGGAAATGGATGATGATGCCGAAGCGATCATCACCAATGAAAGATATATCTATATCGGTGACCTTCTTAAAGGCATCTATAAAAAATCGGCTGTAAACAATCAGACGATCTCTGATAGGATCGACAAGATCGTTACCCACCGTTTCTTCGGTGTCCTGATCTTCATCGGTGTCATGACATTCGTCTACTGGCTGGCGATGGGGCCGTTTGGCAGTTTCTTGACTGACTGGACCAATGATGTCTTCGCTGGTGAATTCATGGAAGGCGGAGCTGCTGCCTTACTAGAAAGCTGGGGCTGTGCACCATGGCTTGTGAGCCTTGTCGCTGATGGCATCGTACACGGTGTCGGTGCAGTCTTAGGCTTTGTGCCACAGATGATCGTACTGTTCCTGATGCTTTGCATCCTGGAAGATGTTGGCTACATGTCACGTATCGCTTTCATCCTTGACAGGGTGTTCAGAAGATTCGGTCTGTCCGGTAAATCCTTTATTCCTATGCTTATCGGCTCAGGCTGCGGTGTTCCGGGTGTCATGGCGACTAGAACGATCGAAAATGAACGCGACCGCCGTATGACGATCATGACGACCTGCTTTATTCCGTGCGGAGCTAAACTTCCGATCATCGGACTGATCGCCGGAGCGATCTTCGATAATGCCTGGTGGGTATCTGCTTCGGCCTATTTCCTTGGTGTAGGAGCGATCATAATCTCAGGCATCATGCTGAAGAAGACCAAAATGTTTGCGGGCGATCCTGCTCCATTCGTCATGGAACTTCCTGCTTACCATGTTCCATCACTCACCAACGTCTTACGCGGGACCTGGGAAAGAGCCTGGAGCTTCATCAAACGTGCCGGAACAGTCATCGTGTTGTCAAGCGTAGTCATCTGGGTATTGAATTCACTGTCTTTTGAAGGCGGTCTGCATTATCTTGGTGAAGATGGCGAAGGTGCTTCCATCCTGGAAAATCTTGGAAGCTGTGTTGCCTGGATCTTTGCGCCGTTAGGCTTTGGTACATGGCAGGCAACTGTTGCGACGATCCTTGGCTTAGTTGCCAAAGAAGATGTTGTAGGTACGATCGGTACTCTGATCGCTATGGAAGATCTGCCTGATCTTGTCGAAGAGGGTGGAAACATCATGGGTGTTCTTGATGTCTTCTTCAATGGCTCAAAGATCGCCGGCTTTGCCTTCATGGCTTTCAATCTGCTTTGTGCTCCTTGTTTTGCAGCAATGGGTGCCATCAAACGTGAAATGAACAACGCTAAATGGACAGCTTTTGCGATCGGCTACATGTGTCTATTTGCCTACGCTGTATCGTTAGTCATTTACCAGATCGGCTCAGCTATAAACGGAAATGTCAATGTGATCGGTCTGATAGCTGCAATTGCGGTATTGGGCTTTGTCGGCTACATGCTGTTTAAACCGTATAAAGAATCAGAAAGGCTGTCACAAGAGGTAAAAGTCAGCTAGAATAGGAGGAGATCATGACTTGGTTAAAGGATAATATTGCGAATATCTCCGTATTGTCAATGGTGATCCTGCTTGTCTGCTTGTGCATCAAAAGCCTTGTAGATGCCAGAAAATCAGGTCATCCTTCATGCGGCTGCGGCAGAAACTGCGCGACCTGTGCCCTTGCCTGCATGCATGGGCATAAGAAAAATACAAGAAAATTTGCAGAGGAGTCAAAATTCACTTCTCTGTTTTATTTTAATAATGTTAAAATAGTACTAAGTAACAAACTAATTATAGTCCTAAAGGTGGAGGAGCATATGAAACTGACAGGAAGTCAAATAAGATATTTACTTACAATCAAAAAACTGAACGATTCAAAACACGTGGTCAAAAGTGTCGATGTTGCGAACGAGCTGAATTATTCAAGAGCCAGCGTGCACAAAATGCTGGTTACCTTGAAAGAGATGAACATTATTCAGCAGAAGTATTACGGTTACATCTATCTCACATCATACGGTTCAAGAACAGCAACAGAATGTCAGAAGAAATATGACAAGGTCAAAGAGACACTGATGCCGATCATCAAGATCAAGGATGACTACAACCTCGGTGTATGCGGAATCGTTGAAATAATGTAAGATCCATCTGCTCATAAACGACAGCTAAAAAGGCAGTATATCCGATCTTTTGTATCAAAAGCGCTCAATGAGCGTTTTTAAAATTAAATAATAAATAGGAAGGAAATATTGCCATTTTTTCGGTAAAAACCCGTATAATGATTATAGAGATTTTTTATGGTGCATTTAATCAAACGACCATAGCTATATATAAGAAGGAGGAAAGAGCGATGAAAGAAGTGACTGAATACCTGACATCCAAAGCATTCACGATGAGCATATTGATCCTGGTTGTAACTTTCTTGCTGTTAAGCATCATCAAGAAGTATCTGATAAAAAAAGTTGCCTATACAAGCAAGGATGAACAGCATCGTAATACCTTCATCGGTGTGATTTTCTCGGTAGCACAGTATGTGGTAATAGTTGCGGCTGCAGTGATCATCTTGAGGCTCCACGGAGTCAACATCATGTCGATCGTTACAGGCTTGGGTATCATGGCTACCATCATAGGTTTGGCTTTACAGGATACTTTGAAGGACATCATTGCCGGTATCAATATCTACAACTCCAACTTCTATAAAGTAGGTGATATGGTCAGATATAACGGCGAGGAATGTGATGTCAAATATTTCTCAGCCAGAGTTACGAAGTTCCAGTCGATCTTTACGGGATCAACATATACGGTGTGCAACTCAACGATAACTTCGATCGAAAAGATCAAGGATATCAAAGTCCTGACACTGGAATTCAATTTCGACGTAGATGCCGACACGATCAATGCGGCCTATGACAGAACTGTTGAAAAAGGCAAGAATATCGAGAACATTAAGGAAATACAGAACCTGGGTCTGATCTATTTCGGCAAACAGGGTCCTATATATGGAATTCTGTATAAGTGCCCGGCGCACAAAGATCTGTTCGCCAGAATGGAACTGACTAAGATCTTATATAAAGAAGTAATTGCAAGCGGCATTAAGCCGGTATTTGAAGGAGATGTTGACGTCAGCATCCAAAAATAGATGACGTTATAATTTCAAGGAGGAAGAAAATGGAAATTATTAAAACGATTGAAGAAAATGTCTGCAAATTAGCATTGAGAGGTAGATTGGATACAACTACAGCTCCTGAACTTGAAGCTGAATTAAAGAACAGTTTAGAAGGTATCGATGGCTTAGAGTTTGACTTAAGCGATCTTGACTACATCTCTTCTGCCGGTTTAAGAGTCCTGCTGTTTGCACAGAAGTCAATGATGGGTAAGACGATGGTCGTTAAAAACGTCAAGCCTGAGATCATGGAAGTATTTGAGATCACCGGATTCAACGACATACTTACAATTGAATAAGCTTAAATCCTGATACATAAAGAAAGACACCCTCAATGAAAAGCGAGGATGCCCTCTTTTTTATCACAACGAAAATAAAGTAAGTTCAACTGTATGTTACAGAATTATCTGAGAAGAAGATTTATCTCCTGCAATTTTCTGAAGCGCGATGATTTCGATATCTATGCAACGATGTCGGAAGCTGAAGAGGACAAGGGAGATTTCGATGACTTTTTCATGGTCGATGAAGATCATCTGCTGATGGCTGTTGATCATGTTTCTGAAGACGGCATCCCTGTTGATATGTATATGTCTATCGCAGAAAAACTGATCGAAAGACATGCTTTAAAGATCATGAAACAGGAAGATCCGATAGAACCAGAAGAAACGAAACAGATGTCACTTCGCGTAAAGGCGTGGATAGGCATCATGGATCTGAAAAGCGGTGAGCTGTTTTATGTCAATGCCAAAGCAGATCCACCTGTCATTAAAAAAGACAAAGAATTTAGATTCCTGCAGGATGGTGTCGATTCACTTTTATCGGAAGATGATGATTTTAAGGAATACTGCATCAGACTAAACAAGAACGACAAACTGTTCCTGTATTCCGGCAGGGCTGTCAATGCTGACAATGAATGTTACAGTGGAAAAAGACTTGTTGAATGTCTCAACAAGCTGAATGAAGATACAGACTGCAAAGAAACGGTGCTTGCAGTAAGAGCCGATATCACAGGGTTCATCGGCCATGGCAAGCAGATTGATGATTTGACTTTATTGGCGTTTGACAATACGCCAAAAAACAAGGAGAAAGATATTATCGAAAGGACATTTGACGCTACAATTGATAAGCTTCCTGAAGTAATCGGCTTTGTCGAAGAACAGCTGGAAATGCAAGGTGCTTCAATGAAAGCGATTATGACGATCTCTGTAGCTTTAGAAGAAATGTTTGTAAACATAGCTCATTACGCTTATCCTGATGGAACAGGCAAAGCGACTGTAGGAGTGTCTTTTGATGGTGATAATGTCAGTATTTCGCTAAGAGATAAAGGCATCAGTTTTGATCCTCTGGCCAAAGAAGATCCTGATGTCACTGCCAAAGCCGAAGACAGACAGATCGGAGGCTTGGGCATATACATGGTCAAGAACAGCATGGACAGCTGCTTCTATGAGCGTAAAGGCGACGAGAACTACTTCGTGATGACAAAAAGGATCAAGTAACGCCATGATTAATGAAGCTATCAAATTCGCATCCTTGGCACATATGGGAATGCGAAGAAAAGGAAACGATCAGCCTTACATATTCCATCCTCTGGAAGTGATGAGCCTTGTCTCGCTGATGACGCTGGATGAAGAGATACTGTGTGCCGCCATCCTGCATGATACAGTAGAAGATACTGACGTAAGCATCGAAGACATCAAAGAGAATTTCGGTGAGCGAGTAGCCTCACTGGTAGGCTATGAATCCGAAGATAAAAGAGGAAACGTAAACAAGTCAGCCACCTGGAAGAAACGCAAGGAAGAAACGATCGAAAGGATCAGCAGCCTTGATGATGAAGGCGCTAAGATGGTCTGCCTTGCGGATAAGGTGTCGAACCTGAGAAGCATCCATCTTGGATTGCTGGACAAAGGCGAAGAGTTCTGGCAGTCTTTCAATCAGAAAGATCCAAAAGAACACTGCTGGTATTATACAAAACTTAAGGAAGCTCTGGTTTCACTTAAAGACTACGCAGTCTATAAGGAATTCTGTTTCCTGATCGATACGATATTTAAAAATATGGGAGAAGAAAATGAATAGCAAGTTTGAGAACAATGTATTGACAATTTATCTGGAAGGGAATGTTGACACGACTAACGCTGAAGCTGTCGGTGCCGAATTCGAAAGCATCAGAGCTGAACATCCTGAAGGCCAGCTGATCCTGGATCTGGAGGACCTCAACTATATTTCCAGTGCCGGTCTGCGTCAGATCCTGAGATTGAAGAAAAGAGAAAAAGATCTCAAACTTATCAACTGTTCTTCTGAAGTATATGAAGTCTTCGATATGACAGGTTTTGCGGAGATGATGGACATCTCCAAGGCCTACAGAAAAATGTCGGTTGATGGCTGTGAAAAGATCGGTGAAGGTTCAAACGGTATCGTCTACCGCCTGAATCCTGATACCATCATCAAGGTCTATAAAAACAGCGATGCCCTTGATGATATCAAGCGTGAAAGAGAGCTGGCCAAAACAGCGCTGGTACTCGGTGTCAATACGGCGATCCCGTTTGATGTCGTAAAAGTCGGTGATAAGTATGGTTCCGTATTTGAACTTCTGAGCGCTAAATCCTTGACCAAGCTGATGATCGAAGATCCTGACAACAAAGATAAATACATCAAGATCTTTACCAATATGCTCAAGGAGATCCATTCTACTCCTGTCAAGGAAGGACTTCTTCCTTCCGTAAAACAGACAGCTCTTAACTGGGCAGACTGGTTGAAGGATCATCTTCCAGAAGCAACCTACACCAAGCTGCACAAGCTGATCGAAGATGTCCCTGAAAGCAATATGATGATCCATGGCGATTACCATACCAATAACGTCCACTATTCAAACGGTGAGGCGATCCTGATCGATATGGACACCCTGGCAACAGGCAATCCGATCTTCGAATTCGCTTCGATCTATCTGGCTTACATAGGCTATGGTGAACTGGATCACAGACTGGTCGAAGACTTCCTTAAGCTCGACTGGGATACAGCCAACTATGTATTCTACAAGCTGATCGAGCTCTATTTCGAAGATAAAGACGAGGCTTACAGAAATGAAGTCATCGAACACGCCAAGGTCATTGGTTACACAAGAGCCTTAAGACGTACGATCAAGCGTCTTCCGGGAGAAACAGAGACGATCGAACACTACAGGAAACAATTGATCGATCTGGTCGTAAAGACTGATTCACTCGCAATTTAAGATAAATATTCAGGGAGATCGAAGATCTCCCTTTCTTAAAGATATGACAGACTACAAAAAACTTGATAAATATTTAAGCGAACATTATTTCAAAGAAGTCTACGAAGCGGTTGAGACGGATGCTTCGTATAAGCGCAAAGAAAAGAAAAAAGCTGAGGCATATCGTGAAGAGGGCCTGATCGGCCAGCTTTGTTCCTACAGCGAAAAAGACATCATCATTGAACTTGACGAGTCTTTTTCTGATACCGTACTGAAACTGATCGATGAAAAAGGGCTTAAGGATTCTGATGTCTACAATTCCATAAACATGGACAGAAGACTATTCTCCAAAATGAGAAGCAATGACTACAGTCCAAGTAAACAGACGGCGATATCTTTGTGCATCGCTTTGAAACTCGATCTTAAAGAAAGCAATGAACTGCTGAAGAAAGCCGGCTATACCCTTAGTCATTCAAATATGTCTGATGTCATAATCGAATACTTCATCAAAAACAAGATCTATGATCTCTATACGATCGATGAAGCTTTGCTGCACTATGATCAGAAGCCGTTAGGCAGATATTGATTGTCGCTTTAACAGCGACCTTTGTTTCTTTTGAATATTGGAGAATGTGACTGTAGAGATACAGTCACATTTTAGGAGGAAACGAAAATGAAAAAGAATTTGACAGAACTCGTATTCATCATGGATAGGAGCGGATCCATGTCAGGTCTTGAAAAAGACTGTGTAGGCGGATTCAATTCCATGATAAAGAAACAGAAAAAGGAAGATGGAGAATGTCTGGTATCGACAGTGCTGTTCAACAACAGCGACACCATCCTTCATGACCGGGTTAGTTTAAAGGATATCAGACAGATGAAGGAAGAAGATTATGTGCCTTCAGGATGTACAGCCTTGATCGATGCGCTAGGCAACAGTATCAGACACATCTCTGATGTCCATCGCTATATCAGAAAAGAAGATAATCCTGAACATACGATCTTCATAATCACTACCGACGGATTGGAGAACGCTTCAAAGAAATATTCCTCTGATGAAGTCAAGAAGATGGTTGAACAGAAGAAAGAGGAAGGCTGGGAATTCATCTTCCTGGCAGCTAATATCGATGCTGTAGAAACAGCTAAGAAGTATGGCATCAATGAAGACAGAGCTGTGAACTATGTCAGTGATGAAGTGGGGACGATGACAAACTTCAATGTTCTGGACAAGACGATTAGAAAGTTCAGAAAATGCGGATTTGTTGCCGAAAACTGGGCTGAAGAAATAAACGAAGATTACCGTAAGAGATCATAAAGGCTCAATGAGCCTTTTGTTGTATAATACCTGTGACAGGTGGTGAGGTATGAAAATAATAGTAATCGACGGACAGGGCGGAAACATCGGAAAACAGCTGGTCAAAAGGATCAGAGAGACTTTTCCGGAAGTGTATATCAGAGCTGTCGGAACGAATTCCACAGCTACTTCCAACATGCTGAAAGGCGGGGCAGATGAAGGGGCTACCGGCGAGAATGCGGTCGTGGTTGCTGCCAGATCGGCTGATCTGATCGTTGGTCCGATAGGTATCATCGTTCCTGATGCGCTTCTAGGTGAAGTGACACAGCTGATGGCAAAAGCCGTGAGCGAATCTTCAGCCAAGAAACTGCTCATTCCATTAAACAGATGTGATGTCCTGGTTGCAGGCACTGTAAGCAGATCTACAGGCGAGCTTCTGGAAGACGCTATAGCCATGATCCGTGATATAATCAAATAGTCATCTGTACGAAGCAGATGATGAAGGCAGAAGCCGGTTCTTAACGTTTGATTGAAACTGATATCAGGAAGATATCGATTTTCTAGAAAGAAAAGGATATCTTTTTATTTTTTTTCAGAAAGGAACTATTATGAACGACAAAACAAGAAAACTGGTACTGACTGCCTTATTGATCGCGATAGGTGTCGTACTCCCTCAGGCATTTCATGCCATACCAAATGCCGGAAGCATCTTTCTTCCGATGCATATCCCTGTACTCATTGCAGGATTTGCGGTAGGACCGTTTTATGGCGCTTTGTGCGGCATCCTTACACCGATACTGTCGCATCTGATCTTTGGCATGCCTCCGGCAATGATGCTGGCACAGATGGTCTGTGAACTGGCGATGTATGGCTTTATGACCGGATTGCTTAATAGCCTGATCACGATCAAGAATCCTTTGCTCAAAAATTATGTGGTCTTGATCTTGAGCATGCTGGCAGGAAGGCTGACATACGGCATCCTAAACGCATTGATCTTCAAAGCCGGTAGCTATTCGATGCAAGCGTGGCTGTCTGCTGCCTTTATCAGCGCTTTACCAGGCATCGCTATCCAGCTGGTCCTGATCCCGATCCTGGTCGAAAGACTGCAGAAAGCAAATCTAATCTAACAAGTGACCTGTCATGAAGACAGGTTTTTATATGGCTTTGGACATTGTTGTGATTATATTTTTCTAAAGTGAAAATATAATATAATATTGTTTGTATGATTAAAAATGATTTTGAAAAATATAACAGCGACGATTGGCTGAAAAAAGAGATTGAAAGGGAGAAACGAGTTTCTGCCTGGGATTTTGATGAAGGCCATAAAGTCAGGTATGAGCACGAAGAAAACTGCGACGCCAGAAACAACGCTCAGGAACACGAGATCAGACACAGCATGCGAATGCCTGTTGAAGCAAGGAGGATCGAAAACAATCCGAGCCGCAACAATCCGACCTGGTTTGTCATCGATCTGATCCTGTTCATCGTTTTAACGGGATTCCACGCTTATCTTGAAAGCAGATTTCATTTCACAAGAGACAGCGGTGCCGTCTTCTTCTTAAGTTTCATGCTGCTGAACCCGGTCGTGATCATCTATCTGATCATGAAGAAAAGGCTCATGCCGAACTTGTACTATATAATCACTTTCCTGATTGCCCTGGCAATTGAGATCATGTGGTTAGTTATCAATTTAAGATTTGTTTATTATATTTTTTAGGAGGTATTAAAAATGGCTGGATTTATTATTGGAATTGTAATTGTTGTATTGCTGGTTACCTGGCTGCTCACATGCATGTGCATCGTTCCGCAGGGAAATGCCTGGGTCGTTGAAAGTCTGGGTAAGTATTCTGCAACCTGGCATGCAGGTCTGCACATCAGAAAGCCGATCATCGAAAGGATCGCCCGCAAGATCTCTTTAAAGGAACAGGTCGCGGACTTCGAACCTCAGTCAGTTATTACAAAAGATAACGTTACGATGAATGTCGACTCAGTCGTTTATTTCCAGGTCATCGATCCTAAGGCTCTGACTTATGGAGTTGAAAGACCGATCGCTGCTATCGAGAATCTGTGTGCGACTACTTTAAGAAACATCATCGGCTCCATGACTTTGGATGAGACGCTCACTTCAAGAGAGAAGATCAACAACGAGACCATCAAAGTCCTCGATGAAGCTACCAACAAATGGGGCATTGATATTACCCGTGTCGAAGTTCAGAACATCACTCCACCTAAGTCTATTCAGGAAGCCATGGAGAAGCAGATGAAGGCTGAACGTGAAAAGAGAGCTGTCATCCTGACTGCTGAAGGTGAAAAGCAGTCTGCTATCACCAGAGCTGAAGGTGAAAAGGAATCTGCGATCTTAAGAGCTGATGCGTTAAGAGAAGAAAAAGTCAGAACAGCACAGGGTGAAGCTGAAGCTATCGCCGCTGTTGCGGAAGCTCAGGCTAGAGCTATCGAACTGGTCAACAATGCGAGACCTAGCAAGGAATATCTGGCGATCAGATCGATGGAAGCATCTGAAAAGATGGCTGATGGTCAGGCTACCAAGATCATCGTTCCTTCTGAACTTCAGGATCTCACAAGCCTTGTGACACTGTTCAAGGAAGGCAAGTAGTTTTACAAAAAACAAGACAAGACAGACACAGGTCCCTTAATAGACCTGTGTTTTTCTATATTGTAGTAGAATTATAGTGGTAGAAATGAAGGTAATAATATGAAAGCAATCATAAAAAATCTCAATAACAGAGTACTGGAATTCGACGACAGGATCCGTGTTGAATATCTGCTTAACCAGATCAAGGATGAACTTCCTTATCCTATCTATCTGGCTAAACTGGATAATGCCTATCGTGCTTTGACTCATATCACTGAACATGACTGTGTGATCGAATTCCTCGATCTAAGAAATCAGGAGGCCTGGCTGGTCTATCAGAACTCCCTGATCCTGGTTTTCATCAAAGCTGTCCATGACCTTTTCGGCAAGAAGACCTGGATCACAGTGAACAACTCCCTGAACAAAGGTCTTTATATCACTTCAAATCACAAGTTTAGCGAGGAAGATGTTGAAGCTGTAAAAAGACGCATGGATGAGATCGCGGCTGCAGATCTGCCGATCGTCAAGGAACATCTGACCAAGGAAGGAGCCAGGATCTTAGCCAGGAAGCAGAAGCTTATCGAAGTAGGCAAACTGATCGACAGTATCACCAACATCGATGACATCGAGATCTATTCGCTGGAAGATGAGATCCAGATCTTCTATAACCTGCTGGTACCATCAACGGGCTATGTGAAGCTTTACGACATAAATATCTATAAGAACGGACTGATCCTGCGCTATCCTCATCCTGGCAATCCTAACGAGATAGGTGCCTATGAGGAACAGGAACTTCTTTACAACGCCTTCTCTGAAGCGACCAGATGGGGACAGCTGACCAATGTCAATTTCGTCTGTGATCTCAATGAGAAGATCATCTATGAAGATGCAGCTGAACTCGTACTGATGCAGGAAGCCCTGCATGAAAAAAAGATCTCGGATATTGCCGATATGATCCTGGAAAAAAAGGCCCGTGTCGTTTTGATCTGCGGACCAAGTTCTTCAGGCAAGACCACCTTTGCGAAGCGTTTGTGCATCCAGCTTCGCGTCAACGGACTCAAGACTTTATATATGGGGACAGACGACTACTACAAGGAGTACAGCGAAAGAGTCTATGATGAGAACGGTGAAGTCGATCTTGAAAGCATCAGGGCTATCGATACCAGAAAATTCATGAACGACATCAACGCCCTGTTAAGAGGTGAAGAAGTCGATCTGCCTCGCTATGATTTCTCGATCCCTGGCAAGGTATATGGCGAAAGGATCACCAGGCTTAAGCCAAACCAGATCATCGTCATAGAAGGCATTCACGCCATGAACAACGAGCTCACTTTTGACATTCCTGAAGAAGAGAAGTTCAAGATCTATATCTCCCCATTTACGCCGATCTCGATCGACCATCATAACCGCATCAGTTCAACTGATGCCAGAATGCTGAGAAGACTTGTCAGAGACTACAAATTCAGAAGTGCTCCGGCGCAAAGAACGATCGCC
>JAFWKS010000240.1 GCA_017511325.1 Erysipelotrichaceae bacterium | reverse complement strand
GTCAAGACAGGATTATCTGTATTTCGACAAGGACGGCAAGTTACATGATGGCCGTCAGGAAGAAGATGCATACAAGGCAGTTGAAAGAATGAACCAGCTGGTCAAGGAAGGCTTACTGATCGTTACCGGCGAAGCTTCTTCTACAAACTATCTTGAAAAAGATGCTGGTCTGATGTCTTATGACTACAACCAGACTCAGACAATCATGAACAACACCAAACTCCAGGCTGGTGAAGAATATATCGCTATCATGGTTCCAGTTGCAAAGTGGAATGATGGTACTGGCGATGTATGGATGAGATTCACAGAATCATGGAGATCTGTAAAGACTGATGGTTGGGCATTGACTGTTGCAGGCTGTGCAGCTGATCAGAACAAACTGAATGCTGCATTGACACTGATCGACTTCGCATTCTCTCCTCAGGGACAGATCACTATGTCTTATGGTCCTGATACATTCATCAAGGTCAAAGATGCTAATGCAGAAGTTAAGACTTGGGCCGATGTTGCCAAGAAGTATGAAACATTCAACTTCAACGGTACACAGATGCCAGTAGTTTCTGATGAGTGCTTCGCATCTTGCCAGGAACTCACAGGTGGTAACTACACTAACTATGCAAGAAGATATTTAGGTTCTACGCTCAACGGCTTCCCTAAGTCACAGGCATTTGAATACCAGATGACTTCTGAGATCGGTAAGAAGGGTTCTGCTGTATTGGCTACTGCAATCGCAGCAGGCGTCATCAAGCATCCTCTGCTGGCTGTCAACAAGGCCAATATGTGGTATACTTCGATTCCGACTGTATTGCCAACAACTGCTGAACAGACCAACACGATCAACGGTTATGCTGACCTCGCTGGCAACTTCCAGCAGGCTAAAGGCGGCGAAAGCGTATTCTTCGATATCGTCAAGAATGGTTACGGCGCAATCACAGGTGCTGAAAACAATGCTAAAGCATACGCTGACTTCGTTAGCACTAACTGGTCTGGTGCTGCTTATCTGATGATCAGACAGCAACAGTGGAAATTGCTTGAAGATTACTACAACACATTAAATAGCTAATTTAGAATTAATTTATCTCCGGTGCCGTTTAACGGCACTGGAGATTACCTTAGATAGGGGTGATATTATGTTTAAACCACAAATGAAATTTCAAAAAATTTTGTTTCTCGTACTGCTTGCCTTGGCAGGTGTAACGTTTGTTTACTCGTTGGGTATAATGACCGACATGTACGGTTTATATCAGACACAGGCTTTGGGTGGTGTACCAGGGGCAGAGATCTTCTATGATATGCAGCCATATAACCACAACATGGTCATTATTGCGATCGTTTTGATTCTGGTCAGCACTTTGCCGTTTATCACTGCATCTAATGTAAGAAGAAAATATTACATCGGCAATACCATCGCAACATACGTTCAGGCTATAGCCTTTGTTGGTGCTGCCGTATATCTGCTTATCAATTCAATCAAATTCAGAGTACAATTCCTCAATACTGTTGATTTCGATTTCTACCAGATGATGGCAGAAACCATGAACTTCATGTACAGCAAATCAACATTCTTCTTCGATATTGGAATTGTCCTTGCCTTGCTTCTTATCGCAGGTGCTTGTGCAGCTGTGTATAACTTAATTTGGAAAAATAAACTGGTAAAACAGGAAGACGCAATTCTGAAAGGAGAACTCAACAATGGTTAAAGAAAATGTTAAGCTTGATAGGATGCGTTATGTCAAAGACCAGACTCCTTCGCTGCTTGCGATACTGGCGATCGTCTTTGATGTGCTTTACTTCGTTTTAATCTATAAAATCAACAATGATTATTTCTACACATTCATGATCGGCGTATCGATTATCGTCAATCTGCTGTTCATGCTGTTTGGTTTCTGGTGCTCCATCGAAGTCAAGAACTATCATGGCAAATTCGGCTATGTCATGATCGCACTTGGCATCATGCAGATCATCAGGATCTTCTTCTATCCGATGAACGCTCATAATGCAACTTATCTGTCAGGTGAACTTATGCTGCCGGTCATGAGCAATGGCCAGTTCATGCAGTCGATCATCTACCTTGGCGTTTCAGCTGCTTTGATGATCATAGGCGGATTGATGAGTATAAAGAATTCCGGAACACTTAAAAAATATCTGGATTCTCTTGAGAAGAAATAGAGGGGTGAATATATGGCTAGTCTTTCATTACAACATATAGATAAGATTTATGATAACAATGTTCAGGCCGTCTATGACTTCAACATGGAGATCAATGATGGTGAATTCATCGTCCTGGTCGGTCCTTCCGGATGTGGCAAATCCACGACCTTAAGAATGATCGCCGGCCTTGAAGATATCTCCAATGGCAAGCTGTTTATTGATGACAAGGATTGTACACAGCTTCCGGCTAAAGACAGAGATATCGCCATGGTCTTCCAGAACTATGCACTGTATGGTCATATGACCATTTATGAAAATATGGCTTTCTCTTTGACCCTGGCCAAGGAAGACAAGTATGTCATCCACGAAAAGGTCATGGCTGCAGCTGAGATCCTTGGTCTTACCCAGCAGCTTAACAAGAAGCCTAACCAGCTCTCCGGCGGACAAAGACAAAGAGTTGCGATGGGTCGTGCCATCGTCAGAAATCCTAAAGTCTTCCTGTTCGACGAGCCTCTTTCAAACCTGGATGCAAAACTAAGAGGTTCTACCAGAAGAGAGATCAAACTGTTACACAAGAAATTAGGTACAACGATGATCTACGTTACACATGACCAGACTGAGGCTTTGACTCTGGCTGACAGGATCGTCTGTATGTCTATGGGACATGTACAGCAGATCGGTACACCGTTGGAACTCTATGATCATCCGAAAAACATCTTCGTTGCTTCATTCATCGGCCTGCCGCCAATGAATCTCTTCAATCTGAAGAAACAGGACGGCAAGTTCTATGTAGAAGGCATTGAGGCAAGACTTCCGGAAAGAATAGCAAAAGCCGTGAACGAATCAGGCAAGAACGATTTCGTTCTGGGCATCAGACCGGAAGATATCCATACCGGTAACGATTATGAACTCGAAGTCAACCTGAACGAGAACACAGGCCACTTCACTCTGACTCATGGCAGACTCTTCGGCAAGACTTCCTGTGCAAAATTCAGAGACTGGCAGAGATTTGAACCGGGCGACAAGGTTGGCATCTGTTTCGATGAAGAAAGGATTCACCTGTTCGATGCCGAAACAACGGAAGCGATTATATAGGAGGAACATTAAATGGCTGAAAAGAGAAATAAAGGTTTTAAAGAATCCTGGCGTAAATTTATTGTTTCACTGAAGAAGAGACCTCATAACATTCCGATGTGCATGATGCTCTTGGCCTTCGTTGTCTATTCATTCAATCTGACTAAGATCTCCAATACGACAGCAGTTGTCAACAAGCCGATGATGGGCCTGTCAGAATTCGTCATCATGCTGTTCTCGATCCTGGCTTTCGTTGCCTTCCTGAACGCATTCCCTAAGCGCAAGAAACCGATCTTACCGATGGTCATCCTGCTCTATGCGATGCAGGCAGCAATCGCTGGATGCGATCTGGTATACATCAGCAAGATCAATGAGGGTCTTGGAACGATTGATATCACCAAGGACAGAATGTTCATACCGCAGGCAAAATCCATCCTTACGATCCATATCGTTCTGGTAGTGTTGACTATAGTTCTGATTGCGCTGATCCCTGTTTTAGGTAAGCTGCTCAGCAAGATCGATACTTCAGTTGAACTGGGTGAAAACGAAGATGTCAATATCGAACTTGTAGATGAAGAAGATAGCGCTGAAACTGTACGTTCAGGTGGTAAGCGTTACGAAAACGAAAAATAATCTAGAATAATATGTCAAAAAAGAAAAGCAAACATAACTCTGAACCAGAAAGGGACTATTACAAACTTAAAACTGATGCGGTCAATCGGCTTGTCGAAGCTGATAAAGGCAACGTCAGAAAGGTCGCCGATGAGGAGATCGAAAAGTATAACAGTTCCAAGCTCAGCAAGATACCAGTATGGGTCAAGGCTGTGTTCATCAAATTCTGGTTTGCGGGTGCCGTTTGCTTTTTCTTTTACTGGGGTTTAGCTCAGTATATCGGCAGCTGGCTCGATCAGATGTTTATTCTCGGACTGGGTATGGGTGTTGTCACAGATCTTCTGACCAAGAACATCATGCTTTTTATCAGTTCTGATGATAAGGAATACTACCCGTATCTGATGTTTACCCAAAAGAAGTATTGGACACTGATCGCCAATATCATATATGCATTCATCGTACTGTTCTGTACGATCCAGGTCTATCGGATCCTGAAGATAAATGTTGAGCCGATCCTGTTTGGCGTGATCTATACAGCGATAGATATGCTGTTCATAAAGATCAGAGATCTCATCGCCTCTGCGATCAGCAAAAACAAGGAAGGACTCAACTGACAAGAAAGGGAATACATGAAAGATAAAGTAGTAGCATTCGGAGAGATAATGCTCAGACTTACACCTCCGGATTACACAACGATTTCTGAGGCAAAAAGCTATATCGCCAATTATGGCGGTGCGGAAGCGAATGTGCTGGTCTCCTTGTCACATTTAGGCAACAAGACAGATTTTCTGACCAGAGTACCGGATAATCAGCTCGGCGATTCTGCCATTATGCATCTTAAAAGGCACGGAGTTGATACCGATCACATATTGAGAGGTTCTTCCAATCTGGGCATGTACTTTGTAGAGACCGGTTTTGGCGGAAGGCCCAGCAAGGTCCTTTATAACCGCGCTCACAGCGCAATAACCAGGATCGCAGAAGATGAACTGGATTACGATGAGATCTTCAAGGATGCCAGGTGGTTCCATTTGTCAGGTATAACTCTGGCAGTTCATGAGAAATGCCGCAATGTTGCCTATAGATGTCTGGAAGCCTGCGAGAAATACGGCGTCAAGGTCTCCTTTGACTTCAACTACCGTTCAAAACTCTGGACGATCGAAGAAGCCAAACCGCATTTCCAGAAAGTTATTAATTATGTAGATGTTCTGTTTGCCAATTTCTTCGATATGAACACGATGCTGGAGATCGAAGTAGACAAGAACCTGGAAACACCGGAAGAAAAAAGACTCGATGTTGCCAAAAAGTTGATGGAGAGGACGAAGATCAATTATGTCTTCGGAACCGACAGGATCGTTCATACCGCAACTGATAACTCGTTATCAAGCTACTGCATCAGAAAAGACGGTATCTGCTTCAAGGAAGGTCCGATCAGATTCTCGATCTATGACAGGATCGGCGGAGGCGATGCATTCTCAAGTGGGATCATCCACGGCTTATTGAAAGACTATGATAATCCGAAATTTGCCTTGAAGTTCGGTCTGGCAACTTCCGTATTGAAACACACACTGTATGGTGATGCATCAGTACTTTCAGAAGAAGAAGTATTGGAATTCATAAAGACAAACGGCAATGCAGCCGTACAAAGATAGGAGAACGATATGAAAGAATTCATGGGAAAAGACTTTTTATTGAGCAGCGAGACTGCCAAACATCTGTATCACGATTATGCAGCTAAGATGCCGATCATTGACTACCATTGTCATATTTCACAGGCTGAGATCTATGAAAACAAACAGTTCAAGACGATCACGGAAGTATGGCTTGGCGGTGACCACTACAAATGGAGACAGATGAGAGCTAACGGTATTGATGAAAAATACATTACCGGCGATGCTTCTGATCTGGAGAAATTCAAAGCCTGGGCTAAGACTTTGTCACATCTGATCGGCAATCCGCTTTATCACTGGTCACACCTGGAACTGCAGAGATATTTCGGGATCTATGAACCGCTTACCGAAGACAATGCTGAAGATATCTTCAACAGATGCAACGAAGTACTTAAGACTCTGACCGTCAGAAAGATCCTTGAAGATTCCAATGTATCGATCATCTGTACGACTGATGATCCATGTGATGATCTTCACTACCATCAGCTGATCAAGGAAGACAAGACCTTAAAGACTAAGATCGTTCCTTGTTTCAGACCGGATAAGGCCAATAATATTGAAAAAGTCGATTATCTTGATTACATCAAGAGACTTGAAGATGTAAGCGGCAAGACGATCAGATCATTCAAAGATCTGTGTGCTGTCATCGATGAAAGGATCGATTTCTTTGAGTCAATGGGCTGCAAAGCTTCTGACCACGCTCTGGAATATGTAATGTATAATCCGGCTGATGAAGAGACCATCGAAAAGATCTTTACCAAGAGATTAGCGAAGGAAATGGTCTCCAAAGAAGAAGAACTCAAATTCAAGACTGCTTTCATGAGACATCTGGCAAGCGTATACCACAAGAAGAACTGGGTGATGCAGCTG
Source organism: Erysipelotrichaceae bacterium (assembly GCA_017511325.1). The sequence goes on along the minus strand of JAFWKS010000240.1, from coordinate 2,049 downwards.
CACTACGGATGCAAGAGAGACAACAACAAGGCCATGTTTGACAAGCTTGGACCAGATACCGGTTTCGATACCATCAACAACTATGCACCAAGTTCAGAAATGGCCGACTTCCTTAACTGTTTGAATGTTGAAGGAAATCTGCCAAAGACAGTTATCTATTCGCTTAATCCGGCTGACAACGCAGCAATCGTCACTACGATGAACTGCTTCCAGGGTGAAGGCATCAAAGGCAAGCTCCAGCACGGTTCCGCATGGTGGTTCAACGATCACAAGATCGGCATGCTGCAGCAGATGGAGACTCTGGCCAATGATGGCATGCTGGCAAACTTCATCGGCATGCTGACCGACTCAAGAAGCTTCTTATCTTACACAAGGCACGAATACTTCAGAAGGATCTTATGTGACTTCATCGGTTCGCTGGTTGAAAACGGTGAATATCCAAAAGATGAAAAACTGCTCAAAGAGATCGTTGAAGATATTTCCTACAACAATGCTGTAAGATATCTTGGTTTCAATGATTAGGATAGAAGATAAAGAATTTGAAGACATCGAGGAAGCTCTGTCTTCCATCGATGATAATAATCCCGATAATATCCTGATCGATCTGGGAGGCTACCATTTTAAACAGATCGTGATCAATAAGCCGAATGTGACACTGCAAAACGGCACGATCGATTATGATCTGGGAGCCTACAGAATACTCGATAATGGATATAAAAGAGGAACATTCAATACATACACGCTGTATATAGATGCGGATAATGTATGTCTGGAGAATGTTAAGGTGATTAACAGCAACGGCTATAAGGAAGGCCAGGCGATCGCTCTGATGATCGATGGTGATAACTTTAAGGCCAGAAACTGTGAGATATCTTCCTATCAGGATACTCTGTTTATCGCTCCGCTTCCTGAAAAAGAATATGAAAAAGGGGGTTTCAAGGGGCCGCTTCAGAATAAGGAAAGAAGATATCGCAAAGCGTACTTTGAAAACTGTCTGATAGAAGGTTCGATAGATTTCATCTTCGGCGGAGGAATGGGCTATTTCCATAACTGCGAGATCCGCTCAAGGAACATCAACGAAAAGATCAACGGTTATGTCTGTGCACCAAGCACGCCTGAAGATGAAGACTACGGCTTTATCTTCAATGAATGTGAATTCACCAGTGAAGAGGATATGAAAGATTCTGTCTATCTGGCCAGACCGTGGCGAGATCATGGCAAATGCCTGATCGTAAACAGCAGGATCAATGAACATATCAAGGCTGAAGGCTATCATGACTGGAACAAGGAAGATGCCAGAAAGACCAGTGAGTTCAAAGAGTACGGAAATATAAACACGACAAGACCTGACAGGGTCTATTGGATGAAAGAAACAGAAAGAAAAGATTTAGAATACATTGATTCATTAATGCAGGAGGAGAAAAGATGAACGATATTTGTAAGAAGATTCATGACATCGGTATTGTACCGGTAATTGCCCTGGATTCAGTAGAAGATGCTGCTCCACTGGCAAGAGCATTATGCAAGGGCGGTCTGCCTGTTGCGGAAGTAACATACAGAACAGCTGCTGCTCATGATGCAATGATCGAGATGAGGAAGGCTTGCCCGGATATGATCATCGGAGCCGGCACCGTTCTTAACAGAGAACAGGTCGATTCCGCAATTGATGCCGGTGCAGAATTCATTGTTTCACCTGGTACCAATCCGGATACGATCGCGTACTGCCAGGAAAGAGGCATTCCAATCCTTCCTGGTACCGCAAATGCTGCTGACCTGGAAGTCGCCATGCAGTTTGGTCTGGAGGTAGTCAAGTTCTTCCCGGCTGAGCCATTAGGCGGTCTCAAGATGATCAAGGCTTTATCTGCTCCATATAATAAACTGAAATTCATGCCTACCGGCGGTGTCAAGGAATCCAACGTCAACGATTACCTCAATGATCCGGTGATCCTGGCTTGCGGCGGAACCTGGATGATCGATAAGGAAGCTATCAAGAACAAGGATTTCGACAAGATCGAAGCTTTGACTAAAGGTGCTGTCAATGCGATGCTG
>JAFWKS010000239.1 GCA_017511325.1 Erysipelotrichaceae bacterium | reverse complement strand
TATCCACAAGCTGTCTGATCACTTCATACTTCCTTGATTCCTTCATGTTCAGAATAACCTTTCTCATAGATGATCCTGTCTCCTTGTCCTGTGTATAATCTTGAATACAACTATACACATAATTGAGACAGAATCATTTTGGATTAGTTAAGACATTCTCTTTTTGGAATCACAATATGGTTGAGTGAGGAAAGAAAAAACAGCAAATATGATAGAATATCATTAATCCAGGGGGAGAGTATCTTTGCTTTCTTTCTAAAGGCACTGATCCACGCAAAGAACTGATTGGATGCCATTACATGAGTTTTCAGGATAAAATGATGATCGTCATATCTCGTTATTTCTTTTTTCATTAAAAATAGAGCTTCATCACAAGCTCTATTTCTTTTCTTCATCAACGAATTTAACAATATCGTTGGGAGTGCATCCGATGATATTGCAGAGTTTCTCTAATGTCAGGAGAGTGATATTGTGTCCTTTTCTTATCGCATCCAGTGTCTTGGTATCGATTCCGGATTTAAGCAGCTTATATTGAGATACATTCTTTTTTTTCATTGTTTTCCATAACGGTTCATAGCTGATCATAATTTTATTTTAGATTTATAGTGGTGTTCTTCACATTATGGAGATTATCACTATATATTCATGATAAAATCATATAGTGGAGATAATCCCTATATAAATGAGAAAAGACTATACAAGATTTTGAGAAGAATTAAGAGTATTAAGAACCAGAAGACACCAGAACCAGCAGGAGATGGCTGATGTTTTAGGTGTAACAAAGAACTTCCTATCAATGGTGGAGAAAGGAAAGAAACCCATACCGGAGAAATGGATTGATATTCTGGCCGATCATTACTGTCTCAAGGAATATCCAAAGTCAATTCTTATTCAGGCAGCTGCTGCTTCCAGAAACTTCATCAGGATCTCTCTATCAGGGCAGCCAGGTTACAGAAGAGATCTTGCAGTTGTGTTTGAAGACAGTTTTGACAGTATAGATGAAGAAATATCAGGAAGAATGATGGCACTGATGAAAAAGGAGGAAAAAGTAAACGATGAATGATACATTGATTGAAAAAGTATATACTAATGTATATACTAAAGGTGTAAAGGAGGCAAATATCATGGAAACGGCAAAACTTTTCACCAACGGAGGATCACAGGCGGTAAGACTTCCCAAGAACTGCCGTTTTGATGACGAAGAGGTTTATGTCAACAAGATAGGCAATGCGGTGATACTGCTTCCCAAGAACGATCCGTGGAGCTCTGCAGTCATGGGCCTGTCCATGTTCAGCGATGATTTCATGAAAAACTATGAAGATCTTCCTGTGGAAGAAAGGGATTCTCTATGAGATATATGCTCGATACCAACATCATCATCTATGCCAAGGATGCAAGACCCGAGATTGTATTAGAAAGATTCCGGCAATATCAGCCTGGCGATCTGTGCATCTCATCTATCACCATGGCCGAACTTGAATACGGTGTCTGCAACAGTTCAAATCCTCAACAGAATCGGCTTGCACTGCTTACATTCCTGTCCAATATAGAAATTGTTCCCTTTGATACCGATGCTGCAAAATGCTACGGTCAGATCCGCTTTGATCTTAAGTCTAAAGGCCAGCTTATCGGTGCAAACGATATGCTGATAGCCGCTCATGCCAAGTCGCTTGGCTATACACTGATCACAAACAATACAAGAGAATTTGAAAGAGTGGAAGGTTTTCTGCTTGACAACTGGGCATAGAGATCGGAGATGACACTTTCTGAAGGTTAGGAGGCAATTTGCCTCCTTTTGTTATGATGGTAAACAGAGTTTATCAAGTTGTGGTTAACAAAGTGAAGGTTTACGAACAGAATTCATCAAAAAGATGACAGCTTCGAAAATCGGAGCTGTTTTATAATGAAGAAAACAGATTTTGCACGTCGTGCAATGAAATGTTTCATCAAAACCTGTATATTCAAAACATGAAAGGAGGCGAAATGGCAAACAGCACAAAACATATCCGAGAACTTTGCGTTGACCACCGGATCGATTACAAGCAGCTTCATCAGCTGATCCTGAAGTCCATGGAAAACGATGGAAACTATGATTATCTTGATCCCTCCATCGTCAACAAATGGTATAACTGCAAAACCAAATCGATCGATGAAAAGTATGTCCGATCAAAGATCTGCATCACTTGCTTGAATATTGTGATAGAGGGTATAAGCAATAATAAAGTAAAGCTTGCCTTGAATAGTATACCTGACCGCTTCAGACAGCATCAGAAACATCATCACATCAGCAGTTGCCTGATATATGGACCATAAAACAGTTTCTGTTAGAATATAATCATAAGGAACAGGAGCACAATCATGAAAAGAATGATCAAAAGTCTATCTATAATTTTAATTGTATTTGGAATGTTCTTTACGCTGACAGGCTGTGATAACTCACCTGAAGCTCAGCAGAAAGCATTTGAAGACGAGATGGGTCAAAAGGCAAAAGCGCTCTGGCTTGAATTAAACTCGTGTACAGGAACATGTCTTAAAAGAGAAGAGATGGCCCAGCTTGTCTATAACTACGAAAAGGTACAGGAGAGATACAGCGGAAATACGGCTGATGTCTACAAGCATATCATGTATCCTGAACTGCAGCTCATCACTCCTGGTAAGCATGAACATGACGAGAATACCAGATATGAGATCACGCTGCTTGATACTGATGAAAACGGTTTCCATAAAGGATTGGAAGTAAAGGTCATGTCTGATACCTCAGCATGTAAGATCGAGGAGCCAGAACCTCAGCAGCCAACGGAAACAACAGAAACTACCGAAACAGCTTCCGGACTTCCTGCCAAGGATATTGCGGGTTCGTATACAGCCGCCTCAGTACTTAAAGTAAACATGAAAGGCAAGGATGAGGATGAACCTTGGACAGAGATCTATTCTGAAGAGTTTACCGTCACCTATAATGTTTCTGCAGTAGATGAAAAGACGCTCAGGATCGATCTGGAAACCACAAAGTTTGGCGAAGGCCCTTACGATCCTGCAACAGGCATATGTGAATTCAAGATAGCTCCGGAATTCTATGAGGCAATGCCTAATGCAAAACACGATGACTTTATTAGAAGAATTACTTTTTCAATAAAGGGTGACAAGATTCAGTTTGAAATGATCGTTGTCGGTCAGGATGATGACTCTGTCACAATCGGGATTAAAAATGAATAAAAAAGAAACGTTTGATGAACAGCTAAAGGAAATTGCCGGTGGCAATTATGCCGAGGATTTTATTATGCGGTTAGTAAATTCGGTAATAATTACAAACTGATAAAGAATGCAATTGACACAAACACCTGTCCTATCTGCAGTAAGCAGATCATTCCTGATTCTAAAAAGTGCGAAGCTACCGATTTCTTTGCTCACTTAAGAAGTGCACACCCGAATCTGTAAAGAAATCCATTACTAAGACTCAACAGGTGATTTTCCTTATGTAAACGTAAACACCATAGTTCAGATTGAATAGGCCAATAAATGAAATATTGAGCAAGCAGGCAGATTC
>JAFWKS010000238.1 GCA_017511325.1 Erysipelotrichaceae bacterium | reverse complement strand
TACGGGTATCGATCGTAGAAAGCGTTACTCTGACATTGACGACTGTCACATCGGATGCGCTGACACCAGATGGCAGTGTTATCGGAAGCATCAGTTCACGATCGACGTTCTCCGTGACCGTAGACATATCGAAGTTGACATACACTTCCTTAATGCCGTTGAGAATATTTTCCGGTCCATAGATCCTCGTCGTCTGATGATCGATGATCTGGGCCGTATCTATAGCCAGGCCAAGCGGAACATTGCCGATCGGATTGAGCTTGATCGGTACTTCAATGCTTGGTGAAGAGACCTTGACGGAAGCCGTGACTGAACTAGGAACGATCTCGGCATTGACGGCCTGACCGTTCTTGTCATAGGCGACCAGCGGTGCATCGATCGAAAAATCACCTGTCACGCCGCTGACATCGATGAGCGCCTTGACCAGCGCGATCGAATTCAAAGTATCGCCGGAAGCACGGATATTGATCTTCGTGCCCTGCGAGAATGTCGGCTCTGAAAGGATGTATCTTGAATCCATCTGGTTCTGGTTGATGAAATCGTAGCTCAGATCAAACTGCATCGTCGTCTTCTTCTTCAAAGAGATCGTCACTTCACTAGGCGAGATGATCGTCGTGACGTTGTCGCCATAGCCGACGCCCTTGAGTTTGACGGTATGCGTACCTTCGGTATAGCCTTCCAGATCCAGCTGACAATAGCCCTTCTTGCTGGCGGCATTGTTGACGCTGGCGGCATCACCGGTGATAACGACTTCGCATGCTGAAGGAAGACCGCTCAATTCAAAGGTCTCCGCATTGTATCTGGCGTTGATCGAAACATTGCTCAGGACTTTTGAACTTGAAAGCACATTGCTGCTGGAATCGTATGTCGCAACAAAATATGCCAGGCATGCCATCAGCAGTGCAAAAAGTCCCAGGTATCTTGAAAAGAAGAGCCTGTCAATCAGTGAAGAGACCCAGCGGAAAAACTTGAAGATGTTCTCTTCGATGCCTTCGTACTGTGCTTTATTCTGTGACTTGGAAGCGATCTTCTTGGCCGCTTCAAGTTTTTTCTCGGAATTATCGTTTACTGTCATTTTTGCCCTCAGTCAGGTTGTTTTCTATTATCAGAGTTTCCTCTTCAAACTCGGCCTTATCCGCACTCTTGGGATTGCCGTGTTTGTATTTATAGCGGTTATTGAAAGGGACCTTCATATCTGAATCGTCCTCGCTAACCATCCTTACTTCTTCACTTCTGCTGTTCCTGTTGAACAATGGGAAGACATGTCTGCCACTGCCCTTGCTGTCATCCTGGATCTCAACGACGACATTGGAGTCGTTTTCAACGATCAGCGATGATCTTCTGCGGCTTGACTTTTCGATCGCAGTATTCTCATTCATGATGACTCTGCGCAGATAATCCTTAAGCTGCTTATGGTCAACTGAGAAGATACGTCCGTTTTCAGCGATAGAGATCGAACTGGTCTCTTCGGAAACGACGATCGTCAAAGCATCGGTAACTTCTGCGATACCAAGTGCCGCTCTGTGTCTGGCTCCATATCTTGAAGACAGATTGACATTGGTCGGCGGGAAGTAGGCGCTGGCACAGGCAACTCTGTCGCCCTGGATAATGACTGCACCATCATGCAGCGGCGTCGTCCTCATGAAGATCGAACAAAGCAGTTCCTTGGTGACTTCCGCATTGACACTGATGCCGGTCTTGATGTAGTCCTGCAAAGACTGTGACTGCTCGATCGAGATCAGGGCACCTACTCGCTGCGAAGAAAGAGTGATCGTTGCTTCATAAAGTTCATCGACCAGTTTCTCTTTTTCATTAGCCAGCAGGGAATTGATCCTGGAGAAGGCATTGGTCTTGCCTATCTTTTCCAGCAATGATCTTATCTCCGGTTGGAAGATGATGATGCAGGCCAAAAGACCCCAGTTGATAAAGATGTCCGTGAAGTAGGTCAGAGTCTGCAGACCCAGAAGCTTAGCCACGCCATTGATCAGAACGACCGCGATGATGCCCTTGAAGATCTGGACTGTCCGGTTGTTGTTTCTGATCGCTTTGATGGCATAGTAAAAAAGGAACCACATAATGGCGATATCGATGACAACTCTGAATACGGACCATATATTTTGTAAAGTCAGATTGATATTATAGTCAGCCATTTGCCCTCCCTTTTGCGTACAT
>JAFWKS010000237.1 GCA_017511325.1 Erysipelotrichaceae bacterium | reverse complement strand
GGATTAAGTCTGTCGGTATCGATGCTTTCATCATATTTGACCAGCTTGATGACAAAATCAAGCGGGCACTTGTTCAGATAGGCGTTGGCACCAAACATCCTGGTGACATCCACGATGCCGATACCTCTGATCTCCAGCATCCTCTTCAATAGACCTGGAGCTGTACAGTTGATCGAGTTGTGGACTCTTGTCACATCGATCCTGTCGTCCGCCACCAGCATGTGTCCCCTGTTGATCAGATCCAGCGCCAGTTCGGATTTACCGATGCCGGACTTGCCGGTGATCATTATACCACGGCCATAGATGTTCATCATGACGCCGTAGATGTTGTCGGTCGGTCCCAGCTTTTCCGAAAGGAAAGAAACCAGATCGACTATCAGCTGATAGGTCTTGCCTTCATATTTGAATAAAGGGAAATCCTTTTCGTAACAGAGCGAATTAAGTGTTTCAAGTTCATTAAAGTTCTCTGACATGATGATGCATGGCGTATAGGAGTCGGTGATGATCTCAAAACGCTCACGCTGCGTCTGCGGATCGAGCTTTGACATGTATTCATATTCCTTGGTGCCAAGGACAACTACTCTTTTCAGATCATTTGAGTCAAGATAACCGGAAAGTTCAAGACCCGGTCTGTTGATATCCGGAGCAATGACCCAGCGGTTCAAAGAATTGTCCGAACCGACGATCTGCTGCAGATTGAATTCTTCCTTGATCTGCCTTACATAGACTCGTTTATTTAGTTCCTCATTTGCCATAATTTATACCCAATACTTTCTTCAGATACTGACCTGTATATGAACCTTCAACTTCAGCGACTTCTTCCGGCGTACCTTGCGCAACGATCTGTCCGCCGTTGTCTCCGCCGTCAGGTCCCAGATCAATTATATAGTCTGCACACTTGATCACATCAAGATTATGCTCGATGACAATGACTGAATCACCGTTGTCCACGATCCTTTCGATGATCCTGATCAGTTTTAAGACATCGTCCATATGCAGACCGGTCGTCGGTTCATCCAGCACGAACATCGTCTTGCCGGTAGGCTTCTTCTGCAGTTCGGAAGCCAGCTTGACACGCTGTGCTTCACCGCCGGATAAAGTCGTGGCTGACTGACCTAATTCGATATAACCCAGCCCCACATCGTACATGATCTGCAGTTTATCCTTGATGCGCTTGTGATTCTTGAAGAAATCCAGTGCTTCCTTGACCGGCATCTTCAATACATCATAGATATTCTTGCCTTTGTATTTGACCTGCAGGGTCTCGGAGTTGTAGCGTTTGCCATGACATTCTTCGCACTCGACGAAGACGTCCGGAATAAACAGCATCGAGATTCTCTTTACACCGTCACCATAGCACGCTTCACAGCGTCCTCCCGGTACATTGAAAGAATAGCGGGACTTGGTGTAGCCACGCTCCTTGGAATCCGGAGTCATCGCATACAGATCTCTGATGTCATCGAAAACACCGGTATAGGTCGCCGGATTGGAACGCGGTGTCCTGCCGATCGGGTCCTGGGTGATATAGACGATCTTGTCGATATTGTTTAAACCCTTGATCTCTTTAGCCTTGCCCGGTTTGATTCTTACTCTGTCAAGCGATTTCATGATCGCCTTGGTCATCGTTTCGATGATCAGTGAGGATTTGCCTGAACCAGATACACCAGTCACACAGACAAATTTCCCTAAAGGTATCTCTACATCGATGTTTTTAAGGTTGTTTTCCTGGGCACCGATGATCTTCAGGGACTTGCCGTTGCCTTTCCTTCTTTTTTCCGGAATATCGATCCTCTTTCTGAAAGAGAGGTATTGGCCGGTAATGGACTTTTCATCTTTAAGGATCTCTTCAGGAGTACCCGCAAAGACGACTTCACCGCCATCCTTGCCGGCTCCCGGTCCGATATCAACGATAAAATCCGATTCCAGCATCGTCTCGCCGTCATGTTCGACAACGATGACAGTATTATCGAGATCTCTCATTTTCTTCAAAGTCTCGATCAGTTTGGCATTATCTTTCTGATGAAGGCCGATCGAAGGTTCATCCAGTACATAAAGCACGCCGGTCAAAGCGGAACCGATCTGGGTCGCCAGTCTGATACGCTGCGCTTCGCCGCCGGAAAGGGATCCCGCGACCCTGTTTAAAGTAAGATAATCAAGTCCGACATCCTTCAAGAATCTTAAACGGGCACTGAGTTCATTGAGCAGCGTCCTGGAGATCTCTGCCCTCATCGGATCGAATCTTAGATCCTTTATGAAATCATTGGCTTCGATTATCGACATCCTGGTGAACTCATCGATATTGAGACCACCCACTTTTACTGAAAGGACTTTTTCATTGAGCCTTGCCCCATGACACTTCTTGCATTGTGATTCCACCATGAAAGAACCGTAGTATTCCTTGCCGAACTTGGACTGGGTCTCTTCAAATCTTCTTTCGATCAGGGTCTTGACGCCTTCGATGTAACCGGTCTTGTTGTAGGTCGTGCCGCCGCTGGATGTGACGGTATATCTTATCTCCTCATCCGAACCGTAGAGGATGATGTCCATCTCTTTTTTACTCATCTTCTTTAGCGGCTTGGTCTCCGAGATCTTGTAATGCTGCAGAAGTTTGGAGAAGTTCTGCCACTCCAGGTTGTTTGTACCGTAGATGTTCTTGTAGTATCTGATGCCGCCTTCAGCGATCGAAAGATTCCTGTCCGGTATCAGGTAATCGATATCCACTGACATCGTCACGCCCAAACCCTTGCATTCATCGCAAGCGCCTAAAGGCGAGTTGAACGAGAAAAGACGCGGTTCCAGAGTCGGAACAGTAAAGCCGCACTTCGGACAGGCCTGATGAGAAGAAAACAGATCTTTCTTGTCTCCGTGTTTGATGATGCATGTGCCATCCGCAAGATTGAGCGCTATTTCCAGAGAATCGTTGAGTCTGGTCTCGATGCCTTCCTTCTTGACGATCCTGTCGACCACGACTTCGATATTGTGACGCTTGTTTTTGTCGAGTTCAGGTACTTCCTCGATATCGTAGAGCTCATCATCGACATAGACTCTTAAAAAGCCGTCTTTCTTCAGTTTGTCGAAATAATCCTTGAAAGTGCCCTTCTTATTGGTCACCACATTGGCCAGGATCTCCATCCTCTCGCCATTTTCAAAACTCATGATGTTTCTGACCATCGTCGGGATCGTCATGGCTTCGATCGGTTCATTGTGATTCGGACAGTAGGCGATACCACAGCGGGCGTACAGCAGTCTCAAGTAGTCATATATCTCCGTGATCGTAGCTACTGTTGAACGCGGGTTGTTGGAAGTGGTCTTCTGATCGATCGCGATCGCCGGTGAAAGGCCTTCGATCAGATCGACATCCGGTTTCTCCACGCCACCCAGAAACTGCCTGGCGTAGCTCGATAATGATTCCACATATCTTCGCTGGCCTTCAGCATAGATGGTATCAAATGCCAAAGAAGTCTTTCCTGAACCGGAAAGGCCCGTCATTACGATCAATTTGTTGCGAGGAAGATCCAGATCGATGTTTTTGAGATTGTTGACTCTGGCTCCTCTTATTATTATCTTGTCATTCATCCTTGTCTTCATCCTTGATCCTTCTAAGGACCCTGTTGAGCAATTCGACGTTTTCACCTCTGAAACCGCGGATCCTGTAGAAGAAACGCTTATAGAAAGCCGTCTCATTTCTGTCGGCTTTATTTATTCTATCATTAATTATCCTTCTTCTGACATCATCGATCCTGTCGATGGTGCCAAAGAACTTGTCATTGAGCCTCAGTGAATCCTTCATATGGGTGGAAACGAAGCCTTCCATAGTCTGATTGATCGTGTCATCGAGATTCTTGACTCTGTCAATGAAGGAAGAAAGCACACAGATCGTCAGGGTAAGATCAGCCGAAAACAGGGCAATAAATATGAGAGCCATGATCTGAAGAGCCAATGGCGGGATGCTTTGAAGAAAGCCTATGAACGGCGGATTGATCAGATAGACGACCACAAGTCCTGCCACACCAAAGCCCAATGAGGTAAGCAGGCTGATCCGGCCGTTGATGTTCAAAGGAACCATCGAATAATCCCACCAGTAGGCATGGAACATCTTCTCCAAAGCCCAGTGCACGAAGTATTCCAGGATAGCCGAAGCAAGCACGGCGATCACAAAAACACTGAGCGGCGTATAGTTTCTGTATCCGTAAGTAAAAAGAAGCGTTCCGGCTAAAGCACCTGAACCGTAGATCGGAATGATCGGACCGTAAAGGAAACCGCGGTTGTCCCATTTGCCGGTCCACAGGACCATGGCCAGACATTCATAGATATAGCCCATAAAGGAAGTCACGAAAAAATACACGATATAAAGGTTCACCATCTGTTGAAAGTCTCCTTCAAAGCACAGTATTTGTCTGCCATGCAGATGATCATCGCCTCCCTGCTGGAAGGAAATGATCTAAGGGTCAAAGGCCACATGTGCGATTCTATGACCTTTTTTATCTTTTCATCGATGCTGAAGTATTTGGCGGCATTGTCGCTTGCCTGCTTGGGATGAGTAAAGCCGTGCATCTTGAAAATATCGAAACTCAAAGGACGGCCATGCCAGTCATAGAGATAGAAATCATGAAGCAATCCCCCTACCAGCAGCGTCTTGAGATCCGCATTGAGATGAAGCTTCTTGTTTATGAAATACGCGACAGTCGTCACATCGAAACAGTGCTTTAAAACGCTCTGATTGCCATGAGCGACAAATTCAGCCATTTTCTTTACTTCCGGGTGTTTCAGATATTCTTCGAGATAGGAATTGACCTCTTCGATCTCCTGTTTAGTCAACTTCATTCTTTTATTATACATTAGGGACTTGGTATAATGTTTTTATGCTGGAAAATGTTATTAAACTGAATTATCAGGATAAGGAACTCTATCTTGTAAAGACGGCACACGTATCCAAGGATTCCGTAGCCGACGTTACAAGATGTGTTGATGAAATAAACCCTGATGCGATCTGTATCGAGCTTGATGAGCAAAGATACGATCGCTTGCGCAATCCCGACAAATGGCGGGAAACTGACATCATCGATGTCATCAAGAAGAAACAGGTCGGCATGCTGCTGGTCAATACGATCCTGGCTTCCTTCCAGAAAAGGATGGCCAAATCTTTAGGAAGCAACAGCGGCGGGGAGATGATGGAGGGCATCAGGCTCTCGGATGAAAGGAAGATCCCGCTGGTGCTGGCCGACCGTCCGATCAAGACGACTTTCTCAAGGATCTGGAACGAACTCGACGGCAAGGAAAAAATAAAGATGCTTAGTGCGATCATCGAATCGATCTTCTCCAATGAAGAGATCACCGAAGAAGATCTCGCCAAGCTCAAGGAAGCGGATGCTCTGCAGGCAGCTCTTAGCGAGATATCTGATCAGTTCCCGACGATCAAAAGAGTGCTGGTAGATGAAAGAGATCAGTATCTGTGTGAAAAGATCAGAACAGCTCCCGGGAAAAAGATCGTAGCGATCATCGGTGCTGCCCATTCTTTAGGGATCGAGAAATATCTGAACAGCAAGATAGATCTCGAAGAACTGAACAAGGTAAACAAGAAAAAAGGTCTTGGGACCTACATCAAATATGCCATACCGGTCATCATCATCCTGCTCATAGGCCTGACGATCTTCAGGAACAGGGATGTCGGTCTCTCCCAGATCAGATCATGGATCATTTGGAACGGCGGAATGTCGGCGCTGGGCGTCGCACTGGCTTTCGGCCATCCGCTTTCAATTCTGACCGCTCTGATCATGGCTCCGATCACTTCCCTGAATCCGTTGCTTGCATCAGGATGGTTTGCAGGTCTTGTGGAAGCGCATCTGCGCAAACCTAAAGTAAAGGACTTCGAAGATCTGGCTGAAGACACTTCAGACATCAAAGGTTTCTGGAAAAACGGCATAACCAGAACATTGCTGGTGGTCGTGTTCGCCAATCTGTTCTCCTCGATCGGAACATTCATTTCCGGGATCGATATCGTCAGAAAATTTATTGAATCACTTTAAAAACTCGCTAAGCGAGTTTTTC
>JAFWKS010000236.1 GCA_017511325.1 Erysipelotrichaceae bacterium | reverse complement strand
TTTTCACAATATTCAGATATTCATTTTCATCTTCTTCAAAATTGTCAGTGAAACACTCATCGAGGTCTTTGTGCAAAAGCAGATGCTGATAAAGAGCGAATACTATTTTTTCGCGATATTCATGGCGATTTAGCATAAATATATTATATAACAAAACAGGTCCGGTGATATAATCTATTACATGCAGGAAATGAACTATCTACAACGTTTTTTTGGACATCTGAAAACGATAAACAAGCATCGTTTTCTGGTCATGAAGACCTGTTTTAAATGCGGCATGTACAAACAGGGACTCCTGCACGATCTATCCAAATATTCGCCTCAGGAATTCTTTCCCTCTGTAAGATACTTTCAGGGTTACCGTTCACCTATCTCAAAGGAAAAGGAAGTGCACGGCTATTCGCCTTGCTATCTTCATCACAAAGGCAGAAACAAACATCATTGGGAATACTGGGTCGATCGCAAGCATAATGAATCTGTACTTTATCCCTTTCCGATGCCTTATCGCTATATGCTGGAATCGGTTATCGACAGGATCTCTGCTTCAAAAACCTATAAGAAAGATGCATATTCCGATAAAGAGCCTTATGAATTCTTTATCAATTCTAACGAATACAAGATCATCAATCCCAAGACCGCAGCTCAAATAGAAGAACTGCTTCTGTATCTTAAGGAAAACGGCGAAAAAAAAGCTCTTGAATACTACAAGAGCCTTTATAAACAGAATAAGAATTTACTCTAAGGTCTCTACATCGACCTTGACACGATAAGGCAGCTGCTGAAGCTCTACTCCTGCTTCTGTAAGCATCTTTTTTGAAGCGATATTGCCATCTGTACCATCATACTTGTCGGATTCATAGACGACTTTTTTTATGCCTGACTGAATGATGGCTTTAGCACATTCATTGCAAGGAAACAGTGAGACATAGATCGTGCAGCCAGAAACGCTTCTTGGCGAATTTAAGATCGCATTGAGTTCCGCATGGACCACAAAGGCATATTTTGTCTCCAGAAAACTGCCTTCTCTTTCCCAAGGGAAATCCTCGTCAGCACAGCCTCTAGGCATGCCGTTATAGCCGATCGAAACTACTCTTTTTTCCTTATCGACGATGCAGGCGCCGACCTGAGTATTTGGATCTTTTGAACGAAGAGCACTCAGATGAGAAATGCCCATGAAATATTCATCCCAGGAAATGACCATGATCAACCTCCAAACTTTTTATAGACTCCAAGCAGTCTAGCGATCAGCTTTACGCTGTAATCTTTAAGTCCCCACTCATAATAGATATTCGCAACTTCCATATCCGTTGCCTGATAGAAAGGATTGATAGTCTTTAAAGAAAGATATTTATAGATCATGAATCCAAGCATAACCACCAGCAAGATGATCGGACCTGTCTTTTCTTTCCTGTTATAGACCATGAACATTACCATTCCGGCAATTGCACCACCCAAATGAGCCAGCCAAGCTGTCTGTGACAGGAAATTAAGATATAGATTTATAAGTATCGTCGGCAATAATGCTGTAAAATTCAAACCGCCTTTGGCTAAGAGAGCAATCATAAAATATATGAATATGCCATATAATCCTCCTGAAAGGCCAAGAAGCAACGAGTTTTCTGTCAAGATGCCCTGACTCAATGAAGCAGTCAGGATCGATACCAGAAGCAGAAGAATGTATCGTTTCTTGTTGAGGATCTTTTCAACAGGCCTTCCAACGATAAACAACGAAAGCATATTGGAGAAAAGATGCAGAAAAGAACCGTGCAGAAAAGCATTTGTGAAAAGCCGGAAATACTGTCCTAACCCTAAAGTGAAAGTCTTGTACTCAGCTCCCATGATGATAGAAGACGCCGCATCAGAATATCTTGCGGACAGTACCATTTCAATTCCATATATGACAGTGCACAATATCATCAAAGACAATGTTATCGGATAATTCTTGAAATTGGTCTTCGTATCTCTTGTTATTGCTTCTCTTTTGATATCCAATCCCTGCATGATCAAAAAGTTAATATCATTTGGCTGTCTATCAGAAATTATGGCTGAATAGATGCCGGGATAATACTTCTCAATATCTACACCGCTATGAAAATGATAATCAATATTGGCATAATCAAATTCTTCATATGAAGGATCATATTCTGTTATTGATATTGCCGCAAAGTGTACAGGCAATATA
>JAFWKS010000235.1 GCA_017511325.1 Erysipelotrichaceae bacterium | reverse complement strand
GAGTATGACATGAGACTGCCAGGATCAGCTTGGAAAGCATCCAGCCGACCGAGAGCGTCGTGATCTTGTTTGTATTGGACAGGTCATCATTGCGCGGAATGATCGTATTGGTTACGACAACTTCCTTGATTGGTGAATCCTGGATCCTGATGGCGGCATTATTGGAGAACAGACCGTGAGTCACGCAGACATAGATATCTCTGGCGCCCTTCTCTTTCAGGATATTGGATGCGGCGATCAGGGATCCGCCGGTATCGCAGATATCGTCGACAATGACCGTATCCTTGCCTTCAACATCACCGATGATATTGCAGGCTTCAGCTACATTGGCACTTGGACGGCGTTTGTCGATGATGGCGATCGGACAGCCAAGGATCTCGGCCATGTTTCTGGCCCTTTTGACTCCGCCATGGTCCGGTGATACGACAACGATATCCTCGACAGGCAGATTTTTCCTCTTGAAGTATTCGCCCATCATTGGAACAGTCGTCAAATCATCAACAGGGAACGAGAAGAATCCCTGGATCTGGGCAGCATGCAGGTCGAAGGTTACGACACGGTTTGCGCCGGCTGCTTCCAGCATGTCGGCGACCAGTCTTGCGGTGATCGGCTGACGAGGCATAGCCTTGCGGTCCTGTCTGGCATAGCCAAAGTAAGGAATGATGCAGGTGATCTCTGCCGCGGAACTTCTTCTCATCGCATCGAGGCAGATCAGTAGTTCCATCAGATTCTCATTTACCGGCTTGCAGGTACTTTGAATGACGTAGCATCTTTTCCCACGGACGCTTTCGCCAAGTTCAACAAGGGTCTCACCGTCAGCAAAATGCTTGACGTCAACCTTGCCTGGCGTGATATTCAGGTAGTTGCACACTTCTTCAACTATCTCTTTTGAAGCAGATAAGCCAAAGACGACGACATCATCGAGGCTGGCTTCCTTGAGGTTCTGGGCATCCTCTTCCGTATATCTTCTTACCTTCTTGTGTTTGATCTCACAAGGCTGATATTCGATCGATTCGAAATCTTTAAGTTTATCGTTTCTGATGACAAAGGAATCGCATATTTCATTTTCACAGGTTATGACGGCACCATCGCCTTCCTTGTTGAAGAGCTTCAGATAGTCGTCCTTATTGATCTCAGGATACAAAGGAGATATCAGCAGTGTTTTGCCTTCCCGATTGATCTCGTTTATGACATCATGGATCGTATTTCTTCTGATGACGCCCGGTATTTCCGAGTCATAGCCTACGACGTAGATGTTTTCGATCTCTTTCAGTTTCCTGAGTTCATTTACTGCATGTAACAGAAGATTTCCGCCCAGATAAGGCGCATTGGATAATACCTTTTCTCTCTCATCCTTAATGAAAATAATCGCGTTATTCATTGCCATCTCCTCTTGATTTCATCATCATTATAACTCATTGTTTTAGTAAAGCGCACAAAGTACCGGGATGATCTTAACTGCTGATAAAGGTAGCGGATCTCTTCTTCATTTTCACTGATGCAGAAGACTGTCGATCCGCTTCCCGACATCAGCACATCGCCGATCTCATATGATCTCAGTTTCTTTATGATCGTGTCGATCTCTTCGTTGAGAAGCAATGCCGGCTGTTCAAGTGAATTGCCCAGCAGTCCATGGATATCGTCACCGTTCTCAAGAGCCTTTTTGAGCCTTTCGATATCAGGATGGTCGCATTTATTCATATCCAGCAGCTCATAAGCCGCCTTGGTGGAAACGCCGGTCTTCGGTTTTACCAGCAGGACATAATACTGTCTGGCCAGACTTATCTTTTCGATCCTGTCACCGATACCGGAAACGATAGCCGGAACATTGTAGTAGTTGAAAGGCACATCAGCACCCACACTTGTGCAGATATCGATTATCTCTTCATCGCTCATCTGCAGGTTGTACATTTTCTGAAAGATCCTTAATGCAGCAGCCGCATCAGATGTTCCTCCGCCAAGTCCCGCCTTGATCGGGATCAGCTTATCAAGCTTTATGTAGTAATGATCGCTGATGCTGTATCTTTCCTTCAGGATGCTTATCATTTTGATAATTGAATTGTATTCGTTGAAATGGATGAAAGACTTGTTGCATTCATATTCATCATGATCCTGGATCCTGATCTCCAGTTCATCATAAAAATGGATCGGTATCATTATCGAATTGATGTCATGGTAACCGTCTTCCCTGATATTGAAAACATCCAGGGAAAGATTTATTTTTGCATACGCTCTAGCTATCATATCCTTCCAAGTTCCTTGTATATTTCAATAAATGTATCCAGATCGATCTGCTGCGCTCTGATATTTCCATCAAGTTTCAGATCAGAGTACATCTTTTCGATGACATCCTTGTCATAGAGATCCTTAAGGTTATTGTACAGGGTTTTTCTTCTCATCCGGAAACTGTTTTTCACTAACGTGAAGAATCCATCTTCAAACTGCTTGTTTCTTTCCCTGATCGGTCTAAAGGAGATTATGGCACTGTCAACTTTAGGTTCAGGATAGAAGACCTTTCTTGAAACATTCATCTGCGTCCTTACTTCATACAGATACTGGACTTCGATGCTAAGTGCTCCATAGTCTTCACTTCCTGTTTGAGCAGCGAGTCTGTCACCGACTTCCTTCTGGACCATGACCGTGATCCTGTTTATATCAAGATCTGATTCAAAGATCTTGAATAGGATCGGTGTCGTCACATAGTAAGGCAGATTGGCACAGATGTTAACTTTTTCCTGATATCGGCTCAGATCAGCGTCAAGGAAATCCTGAAGATAGACATGAAGACGCTTGTCATCGATGTTTCTTTTCAGGATCTCATACATATCTTTATCGATCTCATAAGCCTCAACGTCTTTGGAATACTTCAAAAGCATTTCCGTCAGTGCACCTAATCCCGGTCCGATCTCGATCGTCGTGAGTGCGCTGTCGCAGGCATTTTTCGCGATCTTGTCCACCACGTTGGAATCAATAAGAAAATTCTGGCCATACTTTTTCTTGGCCTTTAATTCTCCCATCACTTCCTTGACATAGCTGATGTTTGAGATCATAGTATCTTTTCTATCTCATCCTTGTCTATTCCCAGCATATTCAGCCTTTTGAACAAGGTCTTGCCGTTGCATTTGCCCAGATGAAAATGCCTGTATACCTTTTCTCTTCTTAAAGCAGAATCATCATTTCCGCTTAGTCCCAGCTGATAGAATTCCTGCATCGAGATGGAACTTTTACTGTCAGTATAGGTGATCAGATTATTCAAAGCTTCTTCCAGTACTTCTTTTGAAGCGTGTTCGATACCGACTTTTCTGGATGTCCTTCCATCCTCTTTGAGGATAAATGCGTTCTTTAAATTCGGGATCTCATCATTGAGCTTTTTTCTGATCTTCTCTCCTGGCGTATCAGGATCAAGGAACAGGATCACCCCTCTTTTTTCATTGGCTTCTTTCACCAGTTCGATCGTCTGTCTGTTTAATCCCAGGCCATGAGTTTCGATTGTCTCAACATCAAAAAAAGACTGCAGTCTTTTTGTATCGTTCTTTCCTTCTACAACAATCAGTTCCTTGATCATAAATCGAGAAAATCTTCTTCTTTCGTAAGTTTCTTATTGTCAAAGCGGTCAATGACAATCCTGACTTTGTAGCCCAGCGATTCAACTAGTGAACAATCATCAGTGAAATTGATATCCGCGCAGTTTTCATAGGCGTTCTTGATAAGCTCGCTCTTGAACCCCTGCGGAGTTTCGGCCTGAAAGATCTTGTTGCGGTCGATCGTTTCTACAACCGTATCTTCTTCGATCAGCTTGATCGTATCAGTAGCGATCTTGCCTAAAACCACGCAGTCATTCTGACTCAGCTTTTCCTTAAGCTCATTAAGGGCTTCGATATGCAGATATGGCCTTGCACCGTCATGGATCAATACATATTCACTTTCAACTTTTTTAAGCCCGTTATAGACAGAATCTCTTCTCTCCTTGCCGCCTTCAACGATAGTGACCTTCTGGCCTTTGACTTCATGGAAATATTCAGGATTAGTCACAACAATGATCTTGTAGCAGTCAGGATCATCCGCAAATTTTGCGATCGAGCAGTCTAAAACGCTTCTTCCATCTTTCAGTTTGTAGAAGACCTTATTATAACCGAGATTGGCTCTCTGGCCTTTGCCAGAAGCCACTATTATTGCATCATATTTCATTCTTTTACTATGTCTTTCACTTCTGCTTTAAGATAATCGAGCAGCTCGTCACGGTTCACCTTGAGGCCGATGCCGAACTGGCCGCCGCTTATTTCGATCGTTTCGTGATTCATGACTTCATCATCAAAGACGATCCCCTTGTTTTTCTTTACTCCGATCGGTGATACTGATCCTCTTTCATAGCCCACCAATCTAAGCAGATCTTTTACATGCACCATTTCCAGGTTTTTAACGTTAAGCTGTCTGGCACATTTTTTGAGATCGATCTCATCGGCTACCGAGATCACACAGATGTAGACATCGTGATCATGCATCAGAGCCAGTGTCTTGTAACATTGTTTATATTCCAGGTTCAGAAGATCAGATACAGCTTCACCCGAGAATTTATCTTTGTCGATACTGTATTCCAGAACTTCATATTTGACCTTGCCCTGATCCAGCATCCTCATGGCATTCGTCTTCATTTTAGACCTTCCATATAGAGCCTGTTCAGATCATTTGGCAGATCACACTCAACGCTTAGATTCTCTTCCTTGAGCGGATGATACATCTCAATGCTTTCGGCGAACAGACCCATCCTGATGCACAGATCGCTTTGATGACCATAGAGATCATCATTGAGGATCGGATGACCGATCGAACTAAGATGCACCCTGATCTGGTGCGTCCTTCCTGTCTCCAAGGAACACATCATGATCGAATAATTCTTAGCTTTATTGACGCCAATACATCTGACTTTAGTCAAAGCATCCTGACCGTTCTTGTATATGATGCGTTTGTTTGGATTGTGACGATCCTTGCCGATAGGCTTATCGATAGTCATGATCTTGCCCGGCTCCATTCTGCCTTCGGTAAAAGCGAGGTAGTTTCTTCTGATCTTTTTCTGTGAAAGATAAAGATCAAGCAGCGGCTGGAACACAACTGATTTTGAATATACGACAAGGCCACTTGTCTCCTTATCCAGTCTGTGGATAGGCAAAGCTGAAATATAGTTTTTGTCGCTGTAATATGATTCGACCATTTTGGTAAGTGTCATCTCTTCATTTCCGTCGGAATGGACCAGAACATCCTTTGGCTTGTTGACGATCAGGATGATCTCATCTTCATATACGACATCAAGTTTCATATCGTTTTTATCATAGGCATAAGTCTCGGGATAGATATTTATATCAAGGCTGAGACCGACGATGTCATCTTCTCTTTTGACTGGATTGCCGTCAAGAAGGATATGCTTATTCTGGATGAGAAGATGCTGGACCTTCTTGGAAGGGATATACTCATCAAAAAACTCCTGGATCGTTTTCACAAACAAAGAGCTGATATCGATATGAAGCCATTTTTCATTAAGAGTATATTGCATGTAATAATTATAACTTTTATTTCCATATAAAGAAAAATACCGGAAGCTATCCCGTGGAATCATTTCCGGTATTCGTATCAGATCATTCTTCGATCAGTTTCCTGATCTTTTCTCTTTGATCAAGGATCCTGTTTAGATGCTCAGTATAATCCATCCTGGTCCTGGCTCTTAAGAGTTCGGTGATCTCGACCGCTTCATTATAAAGCGGAGTCAGGGACAGGTTGCCAGCGACGCCTTTCAAAGCATGAGCTGCTTCAAAAGCTTTGTCCAGATCATCTTCTTTCAGAGCTTCTTCAAGCCTGCAGAAGCTTTTTTCTCCCGGCAGCATACCGATCATCCTGAAGTAGAAATCTTCAGAATTCATGCAGCGTTCAAGTCCCGTCGCGGTATCAGCACCGTATTCCTGCAGTTTTTCTATGCTAAGCATTTCCTGCACCTACTTTACAGCGCTTGAATAATAAGCTTTCTGATAAATATCCTTGAATTCATATGAAGCCAGCGTCTTGTAGTCTTTAAGATCCACATCTCCAAGATAGAGTTCATCTTTTATGACGATCTTGTTTCCAAGAACGAAACTGTGATTATAGTTACCGTCATAGTCATAGTAGTCACAGATGAATTCGATCTCATCTCCTTCACTTAGTTCTGTAAGAGTCTTGGCCACAACATCGACTTCATCACGATAATCCATCAGCACACCGACAACTTCGAATTCATCATCAGAGATCAGAGTCACCAGGTTGGCATAATCACCGTTATAGATGACTGGGATCCGGCCCATGTAGGTCGTCGTATCATCATATTCCGTCTGATACAAATGGTAGTATGGGACGAGCTGCCAGTTCTCATTATCGATCGAAGCTGCCATCCAGGTCATGTCTTCAGGCTCAAGCAGTGAACCATCTTCGATCGTGTATATCGCATCCTTGCCCAGTTCGATATAGCCCTTGCCATCATCGATAAAGACATTGAGCCTCAGGGTGTCAACAAGATCCCACTGTTCCTTGCTGAGCGTGATCTTGCCGTCTTTCCAGTTAAGATCACTGTCAAAGTGATTTCTGGCGATATACTTGGCGACTTCTGAAGTCTTGCTTCGATCATACCATGCATAATCGCCATAATAGCTATCCACAAACTGTTCAAGCAGTGTGTACAGGAATTCTTCAGATGTCATGTTCGCATAGCCCGAAGTATCATAGCCGCTGAATGAACTGTATGCTGAACTGTTTCCGGCACCTGCCATCTGACCGGAGCTCGCATATGTGGCGAAGCTTCTTACGCAGCTGGCATAGTTCTTATCCATTTCTATCTCATCATAGACATCTAAAGCCATGTTCACATACTTCATTGAACGGTACGGGAAATAGATAGACAATCCATAGGCATTGGAAATGTCTGAAGTTGTATTGTTGTATTTGATCGCATTCATCAATGATCTGGTCAGATCGAGAGCTTCCGGAGAATTGATCTGAGAAGTCATATCAACCATATCGACCATATCGATGTAGCAGTCAGCAGCAAATTCTCTAGAACCGCTTCTTGCTGCAGCAACAGTATTGAAGTCGCTGCTGATCAGCTGTTCTGTAGCCAGAGAATAGGCACTGAGCTTATTAGGAATGATATCCTGGATCTCTGCCAGGTCTACGACCGAAAGTGTAGCAGGCTGGCCTTGAGCTTCCTTCTTGCTGTGATATACGAAGTCATCGGCAATATTCTTACCTATCTCAACAGTCGGCATTGAAGTGTTCCTGGCCAGCTTGCTGAGCCAGTCAGTGTAGTACCAGCCGATGCCCGGTTCAGATTCTTCTGAAGCGATCAGATAATCGGCATGTTCTCCCAGCATGATAGCCGTTTCAGCTGTCGCCATCAAACAGGCATCGAAACCAACGAAGTCAAAAGCAACATCCGCATCGGTCAATGCTCTATCGATATCAGCCAGTGTCATCGGATTGACATCAGGATACTTTTCATCATAGCCGTAACCGCTGATCGAACCTCCGCCATGATCCCACATGATCAAGGCATAACGGTTTGCCGGGAATTTGTCAGAACAGTATTCGATAAAGCTGGTCAGGTTGTCCGCATCCAGCATCGTACCTGTTCCGGCATTCTTT
>JAFWKS010000018.1 GCA_017511325.1 Erysipelotrichaceae bacterium | reverse complement strand
TTCTTCTTCGTGATTGAAAGCTCTGATTACTCTTACACCGTCGAGATTTTCTCTGGTATGTTTTGAAAGACTGTCGAGATGTTCCTGGGCTTTGGTATACAGCGGGATGCTTTTAAGCATGATGAAATAAACGACCAGGCTAAGGGCCGGAATGGTTATCAAAAATATCAGGGCACTCTTAACATCGATCGTAAAGGCCATGATCATGGCGCCGAAGACGATGAAAGGGCTTCTGAGCAAAAGCCTTAGTGCCAGATTCAATCCGCTTTGGACTTGATTGACATCACTGGTGATTCTCGTTATCAGCGTATCTGTTCCCAGAGTATCTATTTCTTTATATGAAAGAGTTTGAATGTGTTCAAACAAAGATTGCCTCAGCTTCCCCGCATAGGATACTGAAGCGTTTGCCGCAAAATACTGTGCCGTAAAAGAAAAAGCCATGCCCAGCAATGCCAAGAGCAGCAAAAGTCCGGCAGCTTTGAATATGGCACTGCTGTCGGCCTTCCCTACACCCTCGTTGATGACATATGCCACGACAAGAGGCACAAAAAGGTCCATCAGGGCTTCGAGCAGTTTAAAAAACGGAGCCAGGATCGCTTCCTTGATATTCCCTTCAAAATATGAAAACATCTTTTTCATTGCTTAATTATTATACTAGATATCCCAACATTGATGAAACGCACGCTCAGTTATGAAAGGCTTCACAAAAAAATAACTTCCTTAATGAAGTTATTCTTTAGGATATTTTGCTGCTGCACTGATCAGGTTGTTCGCAACTTCAAGCTTGTTGCGATCGCGGAATTTTTCATATTCTCTTTTGGTCTTTTTGAGATTTTCTTCCGCTGCTTCCTTGTCCCTGATAGCCTGATCGATATCGATGTCGTTGACATCGATGACACTGTCCGCCACGATCTCTGCCTCATTGTTCTTGAAATAAAGGACTCCGTTATTCACAGCGTAATGTTTGAGTTCCTTGCCTTCTTTGGTTTCGACCACCCCTATCTGCAAAGGGATGATTATCGGCATATGATTCGGGAGGATCGTTCTTCTGCCTTCGCTGGTCGGAACGTTGAGCTTCTCACTCATCGTTGTCTTATAGATGCCTTCGTAGGTGACGAAATCGATTTTAAACTCCATGTTTCATTCCCTTGGCTTTTTCTTCAACATCTTCAATGGCACCGCAGTAGGTAAAGGCCTCTTCAGGATAATTGTCATAGGCACCGCTTAGGATCGCCTTGAAAGATCTGATCGTATCACTGATATGAACGAATCTTCCTTCGATGCCCGAGAATTTCTCTGCGACCGCAAACGGCTGAGAAAGGAAGTTTCTGATCCTTCTTGCCCGGTTGACAATCGCCTTATCTTCATCAGAAAGTTCATCGATACCCAGAATGGCGATGATATCCTGCAGATCATGGTATTTCTGAAGGATCATCAAAACAGCTAAGGCAGTATCGTAATGGTCTTCGCCGACGATATTCGGATCCAGCGCTCTTGAACTCGACTGCAGTGGATCGACAGCCGGATAAAGACCTGATGAAGCGATCTTACGATCAAGGACGGTCTTGGCATCCAGATGCGCGAAAGCCGTGGCAGGTGCAGGGTCGGTCAAGTCATCCGCCGGCACATAGATGGCCTGTACGGAAGTGATGGATCCATTCTTGGTGGACGTGATCCTTTCCTGCAGTTCGCCCATTTCCGTAGCCAGGGTCGGCTGGTAGCCAACGGCTGAAGGCATTCTTCCCAGCAGTGCCGATACTTCGGAACCGGCCTGTGAGAATCTGAAGATATTATCGATAAACAACAGAACGTCCTGATTGTCGACGTCACGGAAGTATTCAGCCATGGTGAGGGCACTCAAGGCGACTCTCATTCTGGCGCCAGGCGATTCATTCATCTGGCCATAGACCAGCACGGTCTTTTCCAGAACGCCGCTTTCTTTCATTTCGTAATATAAATCATTTCCTTCTCTGGTTCGTTCACCGACACCGGCAACGACAGAGAGGCCATTGTGTTCAACGGCGATCGATCTGATAAGCTCCTGCATCAGAACGGTCTTGCCTACACCGGCACCGCCGAACAGACCGATCTTGCCGCCCTTGATGTAAGGGCAGAGAAGGTCGACGACTTTGATACCGGTCTCCAGTATCTCAACAGTGGTCTGCTGATCCTCAAAAGAAGGAGCCGGTTTGTGGATGATGTCCTTTTTGGCATTTTTGACTTCTTCAAGTCCATCGATCGGTTCACCTAAAAGATTGAACATCCTGCCCAGGATCTCTTTTCCTACCGGTACTTCAATAGCCTTGCCGGTATCGATGGCCTTCATGCCTCTGGTCAGACCGTTGGTCTGTGACAGCGATATACATCTGACCTTGTCGTCTCCAAGGTCCTGTTCAACTTCACAGGTAATATAGTCATCATTAAAAGGAATAACGATTGCGTTATAAAGCTTTGGCAGCTGATCTACAAAACGTATATCTACGACCGGTCCGATGACCTGTACTACTTCACCGATATTTTCATTCATAATCGTTTTTTCCTTTCTATCTTCTTGTCGAAGCTACGATCTCATTCATCTCCTGCGTGATCGCTGCCTGTCTTGCTTTGTTGTAGTTCAGCGACAGTTCGCTGATCAGATCGTCAGCATTCTTGTTGGCAAGATTCATCGCATTTCTTCTGGCGGCATTTTCCGAAGTCTTTGACTCCAGGAACATGACATACAGCTGCGATGATACGTACATCGGGATCAGGGTATTGAGTACTTCATCCCTTGAAGGTTCAAGCAGGATATCATCTTCACCTTCCAGCTGCTTCGCTTCAAAAGGAAGCAGTTTAGTCAAAGTCGGCTCATAAGTCAGCGTGTTGATATATTTGGTATAGATGACATTGATCTCGCTGATCTCATAGTCACGATACAGGATCAGCAGGTTGTTTATCAGCTGGTTGAGGATGCGCGGCTGCAGGTCTTCAAGTTCATCATATTTCTTGACGACCAGGTAATCGTTTTTCATCAGCCAGTTGTAGCCGATCGTGCCGATCGCAAAGATCGGTACATCCTTCGGCATATGTTTTTCCGCAAACTTCAGTACTTCCAGGTTGTAGCTTCCGCACAGACCTGAATTGGAAGTTATGACGATATAAAGAGGATTCTCTGCCTTGCCCTGAAGCAGATAGCCGTTGTCTTCAACTTCCGGTCCCTTGCCTTTTAAAGCAGCCGAAATAAAATGCAGCAGATTGTTCGCATACTCTTCATTCTGCTTTGTTTTGAGGTTGTATTTCTGCAGCTTGACGGTCGCCACAAGTTCCGTGGCCTTGGTCAGCTTCTTGGTCGAATTGACCGTCTGCAGTCTTTTTTTAATGGCGCTTATCTGTCCGGGCATTTCTTTTTTTATAAGTCTCTGAATCTGATCGTGAAATTCGTAATGATCTCAGTCAAACGATCACTCAGTTTGTCGTCGATCTTTTTTTCATTGTCGATCTGTTCGATGATGTCTGCATGAACAAGGTTCATTTCACTTAAAAGGCTCTTTTCATATTCTCTGATCCTTTCAAGCGGGATATCATCAAGCAGGTTTAATTTGTTTGCAAACAAAAGCAGTATCTGATCAGTCGTGCTCATCGGCTGATACTGTGCCTGTTTGAGCAGTTCGACCAGATGACGTCCGTGATTGATCCTGGCTCTGGTCGAAGGGTCAAGATCTGAACCGAACTGAGCAAAGTCCAATACTTCCTGATACTGTGACAGATCGAGTTTCAATGAAGAGGAGACCTGCTTCATGGCTTTGATCTGGGCAGCCGAACCGACACGGGAAACAGACAGACCGTAATCAATGGCCGGTCTGATGCCTGAGTTGAACAGTTCACTCTGCAAGAAGATCTGTCCGTCGGTAATGGATATGACGTTGGTCGGTATGTAAGCTGAAATATCTCCAGCCTGTGTCTCAATGATCGGAAGAGCAGTCAAAGAACCGCTTCCGAGCCTTTCGGATAGTTTTCCGCTTCTTTCCAGCAGTCTTGAATGAAGGTAGAAGACATCGCCTGGGAAGGCTTCTCTTCCTGGAGGCCTTCTTAAAAGCAATGAAAGTGTTCTATAAGCGACAGCGTGCTTACTGAGATCATCGTAGACGATCAGAACATCTTCGCCTTTATTCATCCAGTATTCACCGATCGCACAGCCGGAATATGGAGCGATGTATTGCAATGACGGAAGCTCTGAAGCACCAGCTACGACGACTGTCGTATATTCCATCGAACCGAAGCTGTTGAGCTTCTCGATAATCTGGGCGACATTGGAGTTCTTCTGGCCGATCGCAACATAGATACATTTGACGTTGCGGCCTTTCTGATTGATGATCGTATCGACAGCGATCGCCGTCTTGCCGGTCTGACGGTCACCGATGATAAGTTCACGCTGGCCTTTACCGATAGGGATCATGGAGTCGATGATCTTGATGCCGGTCTGCAATGGTTCATTGACCGGAGAACGGTCAATGATACCCGGTGCCGGAAGTTCGATCTGGCGGGTTGCTGCAGTTCTGATAGCTCCCTTTTCATCGATCGGTCTGCCTAAGGCATCGACGACGCGGCCTAAGAGCTCATCACCGACCGGAACTTCAACGACTTTACCAGTCGACTTGACTTCTTTTCCTTTGACGATATCTTTATCGTTGCCCAGCAATACGGCAGCGATATTGTCTTCTTCAAGGTCCATGACCATGGCCTTGGTCGTACCAAGGTCGAGAAGTTCACCGGCCATCGCATCATAGATGCCGGAGATATTCGCAACACCATCAGCCACGCTCTTGACGAAACCGATAGTCCTGTTCGATTCTTTTTTGACGCCGAAAGATGAATAGTCTTTGACTTCATTCACCAGTTCTTCGCCGATCTTCTCCGGGACTTTTTCCACCTCGCTGTTTAAAAGCTGATTTCTTAGATCGTCCAGTTTAGCTCTGTAGGTCCCATCCCAGACGTTTTCGTTGATGACGACCTTTACGCCACCGATCAGATCAGCTTCGACTTTATTCTCGACTCTTATCGTCTTGCCCAGCTTATGCGTGAAGGCGGCCTCGATGGTGCTGATATCTTTTGGAGACATCTTTTCTGCCGAATATACGGTACCGAAGATGATACCTCTAGACTGGTAGTAGTAATCCAAAAAATCATGGATCAGTTCGATCTCCATGTGTTTTTTTGGAAGATTATCAATAACCAGGAATAAGCCATGCAGGATCGAATTATCCAGTTCGTTATTAAAAACTTCCTGAAGTTTTCTTTTTTTATCTTCGGAACTGTAATCAGATGAAACGATGTAGCGTGCCAGTTCGGGATTGTTGTTCAATTCATCATTGATCGCCTTGATCTCGCCATAGCAGCTTTCGACCATGTTTTCCTGATTAGCCAGTTCCATCAGATTTCTGGCATAACCTCTGATACTCATTTGTTGATTACTTCCTTGACGAACGTATCGATATTATCCTTGTCTTCCTGGTTTTCGATCTTTGTTTTCAGCATCATTTCAGTAGCTGAAATAGTCGCATCGACGATCTCGGTGTGAAGATCCTGAAGCATCTTGCTTCTTTGAACTTCGATCTCACGCTGAGCATTCTCCATCATCTGTTTGCTCTGTTCCTTGCCCTGTTCGACAAGTTCCTTCTTGATGATCTCGGCTTCTTCACGGGCAGAGGCGACGATATCTTCAGCTGACTTGTTGGCTTCGATGATGCCCTGTTTTGCTTCTTCGTTGAGTCTTTCTGTTTCTTCTTTCAGAACATCAGCCTCACTTATCCTTGACTGCTCATAATCGCTTCTTTCATCAAGGATCTTTTTGACTGGCTTGTAGGCCAGCTTATACATCAGGAAAAACAGTACTGCTGTAGCACATAACTGGCTGATCACCGTCCAGATGTTAGGGAACAGCAAGCCAAATACATCAGGTAACTGCATCTTGCTATGCTCCTAAGACGAAGATGATCAAGAAAGCAACAAGCAGACAGTAAATAGCACAAGTTTCAGAAATAGCTGCACCGATGATAGCCATAGACTGGATCTTATCTGATGCATCAGGGTTCTTTCCGATTGACTCGACAGCCTGAACGGCTACTTTACCTTCCATGATACCTGTAACACAACCGCCACAGACACAAAGAGCTGCCGCAAATGCCATTAATGCTTTTTCCATATTTTTTCCTCCTATTTTTCCTCAGGTAATTCCTTACCTATAAATGAAACTGTCAATGTAATGAAGATGAAAGCCTGCATAACACCTGAAAACAGGTCGAAATAGAAATGCAGGACTGGTGCCACTATGACACCAACGAGATTGAATTCACCGATGAGCGGGATCGCTTTTGAGATGTTCCCGAGCATCGAATAGATAACGGTCATCAATATCGAACCGGATATGATGTTTCCGAACAAACGAAGTGATAATGACAGCAAGGTTGAGAACTTGCTCATAAGGTTCATGATCACAAACGGTGCAAACGGTTCAAACCAGCTCTTGATATATCCTTTAGGGCCCCTGCAGACAAACGAGAACACTTCGATCAGGATGCAGGTGATGGCAGCTAAAGCCAGGGTCACCGAGTAGTTTGATGTCGGCGGTTCCAAGGAGAACAGTCCTGAGATATTCGCCAGGAAGATGTAGGCCGCAACCGTCATGATGTAAGGGGTCAGATACTTAGCCACTTTTTCATTGGTCTTGCTTTTCACCATACCGTCGATCATCTGCGCGTACATGATGACCAGAAGCACGATGCCGGTCGGTTTGCTGAGCGGATCAAACTTGACCAGTTTGCGGTTGATGTAGACTAAAAGCAGCGCCATGAAGAGCGTTACGATGATGATCGAATAGACCGCACTTTGAATTTCTATGTCACTCACCCCTTTCTTCTTTTTTCAATTGCATCGATTATTAAGGCGATCAGGAACAGTGACATCCCGATCGCTACTCCGATCAGCGAAAAATACTGCGGGAGCTTATAAGCGATGAACATGCATAAAAACAGCAATGAATATCTTACGATATTGCTCATCATCATGACGCCGTATGCTCCTTCTTTACCCTGGATCGCAAATTTCATGCTTGCCGAAAGAAGCACCATGTTCAATAAAGAAAATAATGTACTTAGAAGTATTCCTGCGCTTATCTTGACATCGATAAGCGTGAATGCCCCTGAGCACACAATTCCGACAGCAACAGTGATGAGATAGACCTTTAAGCTCATATCGTTAATAAATATTTCGTCCACTCAGGACAGAAATATTTATACATCAATTATATAGATTTTGCTATCAATTTTCTATATTCATACAGCCTCCAAAGCAATGAATACGCTACCAAACAAAAGACCCGGTTTTCCCGGATCTTGCTGACTATTAAAATCGATATTCCTATGATAAACAGGGCTTTATTTGCCGTCGATGATCCTGGTGATCCTCTTGATCGCTTCCTTCGCTTCAGGGATCGGAAAGACCGGGAATACATGGTTCAGGCCCTCTCCAACATAGAGTTTGTTTTTGACGCCGTTCTCCTCCAGTTTTTTGGCAAACTTAACGATATCCGGATAGAAGAATTCATGAGTCCCAACAAAGATCGTCACATCCTTGAGACACGTCACATCGCCATATATCGGCGAAAGCCTGTAATCGCGAAGACTTGTACCATTAGCCCAGAATTTCGCATCGACCTTAAGGTCGTCATATTTGAGCATCGGATCATCCTTGATATAGTTATCGATCTCAGGATTATCCATGACTAGATCGATCCACGGAGATAAAAGGATGAGCTTGTCCGGCTGTCTCACTTTGTGTTTTACAAGATGCATGCTGAGACCGTCGCATAAGCCTCCGCCGGCCGAAGCGCCCATC
>JAFWKS010000234.1 GCA_017511325.1 Erysipelotrichaceae bacterium | reverse complement strand
TGTGTTTGCTGCCCAGGCTGCCGGACAGGGACTTAACTGGTCATTTCTGGTGACAAACTGGAAAGAAAATCTGCGTATGGGCATCCTGCTGATGTGCATGGCCGTACCGGTCGTCTATCTGCTTAACGAATATATACGCATCTATATCATCAATCCGATCGACATGATGTCGATGCTGATGGACCGCTACTTTGAAAACGAGGAAGAACGAAGCAGCAAGAAACTGCCTGATCTGGGTATCCATACCAACGATGAGATCGAAAACCTCTACAACAGCCTGCAGAAAATGGTCGATGACATGGGCATCTATATCAACAGGGTTCTGGAAATGGAACGCAAGAGCACACACCTGACCGAAGGTTTCATGCTGGCGCTGGCCAAAGCGGTGGATGCCAAGGATCACTATACCAACGGCCATTCTGTCAGAGTAGCCGAATATTCCAGAGAGATTGCCAGAAGAATGGGCAAAACGGAAAAGGAGCAGCAGGAAATATATGCGATGGGCCTGCTGCACGATATCGGCAAGATCGGTGTAGCGGAATCCATCATAAACAAGAACGGCCGCCTGAACGATGAAGAATTTGCACAGATCAAAAAGCATCCTGTGACGGGCTATGAGATCCTGAAGAACGTTGAGGAACTGCCAGGTCTTGCGACTGGTGCCCGCTGGCATCATGAACGCTATGACGGCAAAGGCTATCCCGACGGCAAAGCCGGAAACGATATTCCCGAAGAGGCAAGAATCATTGCGGTTGCCGATGCTTACGATGCGATGACCTCCAATCGTGCGTACTCATCCATCAGACCGCAGGAAGATGTACGAAGAGAAATAGAAAGATGCAGGGGTTCACAATTTGACTCGGAGATCTCCGATGTCTTCCTGAGCATGATCGATGATGACAAACAGTATCAGATGAGAGAGCATCCTGCAAACGATAATAAGAAGACGGCTTAAAAACTGCTCTTAAAGCAGGAATCAACAAAAAAGCAGCAGCATAAGTTATCATAAAAATGATATCCGGATGAAAGTATGAGAAATTCCAATAGAAATAAAAGAAATATCCTGATAATAATCCTGTGCTTGTTTTTCGCGTCTGGCTGTTTTCTGTTTTTTTCAAAAAAAACACTGCACAGATATCATCACCTGATATCAGCGAAGACAAGAGACTTCCCGGAGGATACAGGAGCACCTGGGATTGTGTTTTTTTTCGGCGAATACCCAAGAAGCGAAGTATCGCAAAGCGAGGCCTTTGATAAGGCTGAATGGACAGACGATGAAGCTTTAATCGATGGAAAAAGATATAAGAGAGTCAAAACAAAGACAGGCTGCAGATATTTTATCTATGAACCGCTAAAGTGGAGAATAATTGAAAAAAATGACAATCAGGCTGTTCTTCTGGCAGATCAGATCATCGATAGCGCACCGTTAGAAAATCGCAAAAGAAGCAGAGATCTGCTTCTTTTTATATAGATGTTTCAATAGGGGATACCCCAAGTATACATGCCATATCATGTTTCAAAAGGCATCCATATGAAACATGGGCCCTGGAACATAAATGTATCAGATAGGTGGAGTCATATGATACATACTTAAGCTTTGAGTATCATAAGTGTAGCTGATATTTTCGACACCCCGATACAAAAGAGTATTTGTTATCTGTATAC
>JAFWKS010000233.1 GCA_017511325.1 Erysipelotrichaceae bacterium | reverse complement strand
TAAAAAGGAGCTGTAGCTCCTTGAATCTATTGATTATCATTCAATAGGTTTTTGGACAGCCCCTTTTAAAATGAGATTTTCTATCCGCGTGGTGCAAAAATAACTATAATGATAAACAGTGAAGCGTGAAGATTGTCATGCTTCAGCAGAATAGAAGGAAACGATATGAAAAAAGTAATGGTATGCGGCTGCGGTGCACAGGGTTCGACGATCTGCAGGAAACTTGATCAGGAACCTAATATCGAAGAAGTGATCTGTGCTGATTATGACCTTAAAGCAGCAGAAGATGTCTGCAGGCTTATGAACAAGGGCAGACCTGTCAAGGTCGATGCGGCTAATCTGGATGAGATAAAAGCGGCAGCACAGGGCTGTGAACTTTTGATCAATGTCATGCCGCTGAGATTCGGCGCAAACATGCTGAAAGCCGCCATGGATCTTGGCTGCTGCTATCAGGATCTTGCAGCTTGCGAGAATATTCCGGAATGCAAGGACGTCGCTGAATACGACCGCTGGATCGCCGGTATCAGATACATGTATGAAGGATATGGAAAAGTTTTCGCCAGAAACAATACGACTGCGATCATCGGCACCGGCTCTGCTCCGGGTGTCATGTGTGTCATGGCCCGCAAGTGTGTCAATCAGCTTGATGAGTGTGACACTTTGAATATGATGGTCTATGAAGGTGTTGAAGCAAAAAGGTTCCTGCCTTTCTGGTGGAGCACCGATGTCGCTATAGACGATATGCAGGAAGATGCCTTCGCTTTGGAAGATGGCAAACTGATCCGTACAAAACCATTCAGCCGCAAGATCTACAGGAAGTGGCCGGAATACGATATGCATCCGGTGATGCTTTGTGAACACGCCCATGATGAACCGGTCTATGTCGGCCTCAATTCAGAAAAGCATTTCAAAGGATGCAGGAATGCCTATTTCAAATATGGCGGAGTAGGTATCCAGTTTGCTGAACCATTATACCGTGCCGGACTTCTCAGCAAGAAACAGGAGGAAGTCGACGGTCAAATGATCGTACCGCGTGATCTGATCCTGAAACATCTGCCGATGGCTCCAAAGAATCCGGAAGAGATAAAGCAGATCATTGATGAAGGGATCATCTCTGATGGCGGCGCATTCGTAATAGAGGCATATGGCAAGAAAGATGGCAAAGACGTCATGGTCGAACTTCATCTGAATGCACCAGGATTGATCGAATCATATGAGAGGGCCAGAATGACCGGTGAGATGTATCTGACTGGCCAGGGAGCTTTCCTTTATACCAAGCTTTTAGTCAATGACATGGTCGACCAGAAAGGTCTGATCTCTTCCGACATGCTTAGTGACAAACAGGTGGAACAGTATATCAGCTGGGCCAAAGAGCTTGGCATCACCTATGATATGCAGATAAAGGAAGACGTTGTTCCTACGGATCTGAAAGGCTGACATAAAACAGCGGATATGGATCTGCTGTATCATCTGATCAAGAAGTTCATGCAGCTTAGATGCAATGAACTTTTTTTGTAGATCAGATCATTTTTTTGACAGATATTATCCTTATACTTATTTCGCTTATATACTATCGTTTTTGTTTTGTTTTGATGTACAATTTTAATTAATAAAGTGAGGTTAAAAATGAAAAAACTAATTTTATTGTCAATCATGCTTATAAGCGTGTGTGCCTGCACAGCTCAAAGCGTTATTGTTGAAGAGTTTGTAGGCAAGGATGTTCACGAAGTATACAACTGGTGTGGACAGCTCGATGAGAATCATTCATGTGAAGTTGTCTATGAAGATAATGACGAATTTGCAAAGGACATCGTATTCGAACAGTCTGTCAAGGCTGGTAGCAAGCTTAAAGGCGACATCACCTTCAAGGTTGCTTCAGGTGCTCAGCCAGAGATCCCTTTGCCATTCATTTCTCCGGAACTGACTCAGGCCGATGTTGAAATATGGAGAGACATCTATGGTATTCAGAACCTGTCATTCGTGTATGAAGCCAATGACACAGTTGAAAAGAACCATGTCATCAGGATCGAACCTAGTTCTCATATCGTCAAGGAGACTCCTGTAACTGCATACATTTCTTCTGGTCCAAATGCTCCAGAAAGCAGTACGATCGAGATCCACTATGGCGATTTCCTCAATCTGACAGTCAGTGAATTCGAATCCAAGGCCAAGGCCTTAGGTCTCAATCCTAACCATCAGGAAAGCAGAGACAGAAACGATTCCAGCATTAAGGTCGGAAATATCGTATGGCACGGTTCAGGTACATATGAAAAGGGTGAAGTATTCAACTATGGCGTATGTATCTATGCTATACAGGTCAAACCAAGCGAGTATGTCGGCAAGAGCGAATCAGAATTCATCAAGATCGCTGCTGATCTGAAGCTTGTTCCGCGACACATCGATGATCGTGACGCTTATTCTACAAGCATTGATAAAGGCTATATCGTAACTCACGGTAACGGTACTTATGTAGAGAATGAAGATTTCAAGTATGGTCTTTCTAGAGGACCGGCCAATGTCAGTGGTGGCTATGAAGGAGCTAAAGAAGGAGACTTCATCAACTATCTGGCAATGCTTGAACTCAAGGGCGATCGCCGCACTTCAAGTTCATCTACCGTTTCATCAGGCAGGATCATTTCCTATAACTATGGTAAATATTCTTCAGGTGACTACGTAACGTACTATCTATCAACAGGTCCGGAAGACACCAGCGTAGATGTGCCAAGCTTTGAAGGAGTAGACGAATCAGCTTTCCTGGCTTATCTGACAAACAACGGACTCTATGCCGGAGACAGATATGAAGTTACATCGACCTATGCAAAGGGAACGATCGTATCCAATGATACCGGCAAGAAGAACAAGGGCGACAGGATCAACTACACTGTTTCTTCTTCACAGAAAGAGACAGCTATCATCGAAGCGTTCGATACTGTCCGTGAACAGGTCTCTCATGATGGTGACTACGAACATGCCGAATACGATATGAAGAGATACCTGTTTGGCCGCGGCTTCATGGACTATGAAGTAGTTCCGGTAGTAAGACCTGGAACAAGAGCCGGCTGGCTGCAGGCTATCTATATCGATGGCGAACCTCTTGACTACGCACAAAGCGTACCACTTGATGCGCACATCGAATGTCAGATCTCAACCCTGCTGATGGGCAACTAGATCATAATATCTTATAACGAAGGCCGTCTAAAAAGACGGCTTTTTTATTGAAAAAGTTTTTCGCAGAAAATTAGCACTTTAGTGTTGACAGTGCTAGAAGGTTGCGATATAGTATATTTAGCAATTAAAATGCTAGAGTGCTAAAAAGGAGGTGGCTAGAGAATGTTGACAGGCAGAATGGTTGAAATCTTAAAGGCTATTGTTGATGAATTTGTCGCGACAGCCGAACCGGTTGGTTCAAAAACACTGGTCGAAAAATATGGCTTGCCGTATTCCAGTGCTACCATCCGGAACGATATGGCTACTCTTGAATCGCTGGGGTATCTGGAAAAACCGCATACTTCCGCAGGACGTATCCCTTCAAATAAAGGCTATCAGTATTATTGCCAGTATCTGCTTAAGAAGGATGTGGACGAGGAAGTCAAATACACCCTGGCAACTATCTTTGACAAGAGAAGTGCAAATATCGAAGATGCGATCAAGGAATCGTGCAGGATCGTCTCTGAAATGACCAACCTGGCTTCGGGCATGCTTGGTCCTGATGCCAAGAATCAGACACTGGAACATATCAAGGTGTTCCAGATTGATCCAAAGACAGCTGTGTGCGTCTTCATCACCAATACAGGTCATACTGAAAACAAGACCTTCAATTTCGCTGATGAAGTCACTATCGAAGATATCGAGACCTGTACGGATATCCTCAATGATCGTCTTAAAGGAACATATATACATGATCTGGTCGAAAAGCTTGAGTCTCTCAAACCAATCCTGACAAAGTCCGTACAGCGCTTTGAGATGCTGTACAACGCCTTTGCGGGAGCATTCGTAAAGTTTGCTTCAGAGACATTGTACTTTGACGGTACCAGCAACATGCTGTATCAGCCGGAATATGCTGATATCGAAAAACTGAAACAAATGACGAAGTTCTTCGACGATTCCAAACTCTTCAGAAATCTGATCGACAATCAGACCAGCGATAACAATGTCGTTGCGATCACGCCACAGGGTACGGAACTCGTCTGGAAGGATGATATCGCGATCGTTTCTAGTGAGATAAAGATCTCCGATAATCCTAAGGATAATGCAAGGCTGATGGTCGTAGGTCCAAGAAGAATGGAATATAACCGTGTCGTAAATCTGCTGGACTTTATCTGCAAGGAGATCGAGAACATGTTTAATTAGAAAGGATGAATATGGCAAAAAAAGATAAAAAGAAAATAAAAGAAGAAGATATCAAGGAGGAAGTTAAAGAAGAAACTTCCTATCAGGATATAGAAACTGAAGTCGAAGAAGAGGAGATCGTTGAAGATATCAACGAGGAATCGGAAGTCGAAAAACTGACCAGGGAGATCGATAAACTCAAAAACGATTATGCCCGTGCTTATGCGGATACCGAGAACCTCAAGAAAAGACTGATGGCGGAAGCGGAGATGACGAGAAAATACCGTATTCAAAGTTTCGCCAAGGAAGTCCTTCCGGTGATCGACAATCTGGAAAGAGCGCTGGCAAGCGAAGTCCATGAGTCAGATGAAAGTTTCAAAAAGGGCATCGAGATGACATACAACATGCTGGTGAATGCCCTGAAGAATGAGGGGGTTGAAGAGATAGATTGTCTCAATAAACCGTTTGATCCGAATCTTGAGCAGGCGATCATGCAGGAAAAAGCTGAAGATGTCGAATCGGGAATTGTAATCGAAGTACTGCAAAAAGGTTATGTACTGAAAGATAGGATCCTTAGACCGGCAATGGTCAAGGTAAGTGAATAATAAAAGGAGGAACGATTATGAGCAAAATTATAGGTATTGACTTAGGTACAACAAACTCTTGTGTTTCTGTAATGGAAGGCAAGGAAGCAAAGGTTATCACTAACCCTGAAGGAAATAGAACTACTCCTTCGGTAGTGGCTTTCAAAGACGGTGAAATCGTCGTTGGTGATGCTGCAAAAAGACAGGTAGTTACAAATAAAGATTCTGTATCATCGATCAAGAGATTGATGGGTTCAAATGAAAAAGTCCATGTCAATGGCAAGGACTATACTCCGCAGGAAATATCAGCCATGATCCTTCAGTATATGAAGAAATACGCTGAAGGTTATCTTGGCGAACCAGTTACAAAAGCTGTTATTACAGTTCCTGCATACTTCAATGACGCTCAGCGTCAGGCAACCAAGGATGCCGGTAAGATCGCCGGTTTCGATGTAGAAAGGATCATCAATGAACCGACAGCTGCAGCTTTGGCTTTCGGTATCGATAAGACTGATAAGGAAATGAAGGTCCTGGTATTCGACTTAGGTGGCGGTACCTTCGATGTTTCTATCCTTGATCTGGCTGATGGTACTTTCGAAGTACTGGCTACAGCCGGTGATAACCATTTAGGCGGT
>JAFWKS010000232.1 GCA_017511325.1 Erysipelotrichaceae bacterium | reverse complement strand
TAGGAATCAAAATGATACACATAGTAATCGCCGCTGTTTATGATGAAGGAACCGTAGATCGTTTCGCCGTTTGTATCAAGATCTCCCAGATAGGCTCCCGAATCAAGATCGTAGATTTCAATGGTGTTCCTTCTGGTGAGATAGAGCCTGTTGTCGATTGCGACAAGATCGATGACGTGTCTGTTTTCATCGGGATCGATAAAGATTTCGCTGACGCCGCTGTAGCTGCTTGTCGCATCCGAACCTATCAGGGCACTTATCAGACCGTTCCCCGCTTCGTCAATGATCGGTCTGTCGGGATTATCGACATCTTCCGGCAAGGCCTCCAGATACAAGAGAAGTGAAAGCATCCTGTCGTTGTTGTCCAGGGCTTCTTTGGCTGATTTGGAAAGCCATTTTGATTCTGCGATCAGGGCTTCGTTTCTTTCGTTGGTGATCTGTCTGTTCTTGTTCAGGGCATAGATCAAAAACATGCTTAATAAAGCTATTACTGCTAGGGCGGCAGAAAAAATGATCCTGTTTTTTCTGATGCGGTCACGCTGTTTCAGATCATCATATCTTACGTCGAGCATCGGAGCCATGATCCTGAGCTTTTCGTTATTGAGTTTCTTTAGAGCGTCCTGAATATTCGAGGCTCTTACATCAGCAGCAAGCGGTTCGTTTTCAATCAGTTTGCCACCCCTGTATTCAAAGCGGATCTGCTCCGGGAATGAGGCTTCCGGTTCGCCTTCGACCAGGATCGCCAGAACATGATCTCTTCTTCCGCTGTTGATGAAATAGTTGAGTTCTTCCATGCACCACTTTGATTCAAGATATCTTGGTGAACAGATACAGATGAACCATTCGCTTTCATCAAGAGCTTCATGGATGTCGTGCCCTAGGTCGGATGATAAAGGCAGTTCCTCCTGATCACGGAAGACTCTGCCCATCTTCTGAATACCTAAAGACTTTTTCAAAGAAGAAGGAATGCCATACGTCTCTATCAGTTTATGAAGTTTTCTGGCGATATCCTGATCAGGTGACAAATGTCTGTAGGATATGAACGCCTTATAATGGTATTTTTTCATCGATAATATCATTATACGGCAACATAAAAGATTACCTTTTGCATTTTTAACGATATAAGATCGATCTAAATTTTTAAGGTTTATTATAACCCTGGCTTTGAATGTGAAAGTAAGATTTACTTTTCTGAAAAATACTTCAATAGAGTTTGAAATATTACTAATGAAGTGTTTTTACTCAGAAATACATTATCACGCCTTAATGATCAGTATTCACAAATAGTGTTAATAAGTCACTCAATTATAATTGTCCTGCGAAACTTAAAGTCTGATGAATACTATCTGTTTAAGACAAAGAAGTATGTCCTGTATAAGGACGAACTGTCTAAGGAATTGGAATACAATAACCACTTCCGGATGAAACTGAACGACTTTGACTGTCTGAACCTGTTCCTTATGATTGATAAGGATCTCACCACTGCCAATGAACTGTCAAAAAGATACTACTATTTCAATCACTATTGGAATGAATATACAAGGGATGAGGCTCTTGAATATATCGAAAGGTTCATCGATGAGTGTTATCTGCTTAATCTTGAATCATTCAAGGAATTGGGAAACACCTTAAACAACTAGAAGGAAAAGATAGCCAATTCCTTTATTCCCTATACAAAACATAACAGTGAAACAGTAAGACTGTCCGACGGAAAGATCGAGGGAAAGAACTCCTAAATCAAGAAGATGATCAGACTGGCCAACGGCTATTCCAACTTTGAAAGATTCAGAAACAGGGCTATGTATTGTGAGAACTACTATGAGACATACTCTGTTGAGCCATTGAAGGATACTGTCAGAAGAAAGTTTAAGAAAGACAAGGAAAAGTAAACGAAAAGAACATACAGATTGTGGAAAACTCCATTATTCTGTATGTCCTTATTCTTCAGTAATTTAAGCAAAACTCCACGTTTTCT
>JAFWKS010000231.1 GCA_017511325.1 Erysipelotrichaceae bacterium | reverse complement strand
TTTTTTGATTAATAGTTGTCTATTATAAGCCGTTCTTTCCTAACAGTTCAAGGAAGTTTTCTGTTTCGTTCATGGTCGTCAGTCTGCTGGTAAGAACACCGCCGCGCATTTCAGCGATCTTTCTGTAGACCTTGGCATCGTCTTCAGTAACAGCTATCGATTTTGTGACCATCTTGTATGTTGTGCCCTGAATAGGTGCAGCGTTGCCGACGTTTACTTCTGCAACTTCAACGCCTGATTCCAGAATAGCCAAAGCATCTGATGGGAACTTGGCAATTACGAACATTGTCTCTTCAGGATGTTCCTTAGCGTAGTTGATCGTTTCTTCAACTGAGAATACATAAACTGTGTTTCCTCTTGCAGCCATAGGCAAAGCCATCTTCTGAATTGGATCAGCAGCAACTTTGTCATTGCATACAATAATCTTGTCAGCGCCAATTGCATTCATCCAAGTTACTGCAACCTGGCCATGAATCAGTCTATTATCGATTCTTAAGTGTTTAATCATTCTAGAATAAATCCCCCTACTATTTTATTATAGCACTTGCTTAAGCGCTTACAATAGGACTAAACAAAGAAAAGACGAGGTATTTTCCCCCGTCTTTTTGTTTAATGTTTTGATGTCAATTACATCAGTTTTCTGAACATTTCTTCAAACTGTTCAATGCTTGCCGGTCTTGGATTTCCAGGTGCGCAGGCATCTGCTGCTGCAGATTCGCATAAGAACGGCAGGTCTTCTTCCTTCAGCTTTTCAAGCTTTGTCGGAATGCCTACATCAACTGAAAGCTGTCTTACTGCATCGATCGCTGCCTTGCGGTATTCTGCCTGGCTCATACCTGCAGTATCTACACCGAACGCTTCAGCAATATCCTTGAATTTTTCACCGGTATATTCCTGATTGAACTCCATGACGATCGGAAGCATCATCGCACAAGCTACACCGTGAGGTGTGTCGTAGACGGCACCTAATGTGTGAGCCATTGAGTGAGCGATTCCTAAACCGACGTTTGAATAAGCCATAGCTGTAACATACTGTGCTAAAGCCATGCCTTCTCTGCCGTCAGGATCATTTTCAACAGCCTTTCTGAGATTCTTGGCAATGAGTTTGATCGCTTCAAGATCCAGAACATCAGCCAGTTCCCAGGCTGCCTTGGTAGTATAGCCTTCGATCGCATGAGTCAAAGCATCCATGCCTGTAGAAGCTGTCAGGCCTTTAGGCATTGAAGCCATCATATCCGGATCAACTACAGCGATATCAGGGATATCGTTAGGGTCGACACAGACGAATTTTCTCTTCTTCTCCACATCGGTGACGACATAGTTGATCGTAGACTCAGCACCTGTTCCGCCGGTCGTTGGAACGGCGATCGTGAAGACCGTCCTGTTCTTGGTTGGTGAAAGACCTTCAAGAGATCTTACATCATAGAATTCAGGGTTATTCACAATGATACCGATACCCTTGCCTGTATCCATTGAAGAACCACCACCGATCGTGATCATGAAGTCAGCACCTGATGCCTTGTATGCATCGACACCATGCTGGATGTTTTCAATAGTTGGATTAGGTTTGATATCAGAATATACTTCAAAATCGATACCGTTTTCTTTAAGAAGATCTGTTACTTTGCTGGTAACATTGAATTTTACAAGATCAGGGTCAGATGCAACAAAGGCTTTCTTATAGCCTCTGGCCTTTACCAGTCCCGGTATTTCTTTTATGGCGCCATGACCGTGATAGGAGATGCCATT
The DNA here is from genome assembly GCA_017511325.1 of Erysipelotrichaceae bacterium. The sequence goes on along the minus strand of JAFWKS010000231.1, from coordinate 4,338 downwards.
TAAAACAAAACGATTAACTGCCACTAATTTTCCTCCTTTGTTAATTTTTTAACAACCTCTTATATTATATATGAAAACAAAACAAAAAGGTGCAGGATAATTCCGCACCTTTTATTGATAACAAATCTTTTTTGGATTATGCCATCCAGCCAATAGCACCTAATACGAAGCCGACTACTGTGACGATTAAGATGACTGTCAATGGAGACATCTTCTTATATTTGATCAAGTAGTAGCAGCCGAATGTTAATGCTAATGGAACTAAGCATGGGAAGATTGCATCCAATACTTCCTGTAAAGTCTTAGCTTCTTTAGTGACATCACCGATTGTCAAGTCTTTACCTAATTTAACAGGTAACTTAACACCGATCATAGATGGAACGAAGCCGCCCATTACAGTAACGCCAAGGATATTAGCGCCAACCTGCAGTTTATCAATAGTACCAGCACCTGATACATCGTTGATAACGTTAGCACCCTGCTTGTAACCATAGTTGAATAATGGCCATCTGAGAACGAACAGAGCAAGAACAGGAAGAGTTGAAGCTAAAATAGCACCAATTGCATTTCCTTCTGAAGCAAGACCAGCAGCGATGATGTTGAATGGAGGAGTAACTAATACTGCCTGAATTGTATCACCGATACCTGCTAAAGGACCCATCAAGGCAACCTTTAAGCTGTCATGAACTTCTGGCTGTCCACCTTCTTCAAGAGCAACACCAGCACCGAAGATCAATGCAGAAGCACCTGGGTGAGTGTTGTAGAACTGCATGTGTCTTTCAAGCTGACGGCACTGTTCTTCTGTACCATCATATAATTCCTTGATTACAGGAACCATAGCATATACATAACCAGCGGCCTGCATCTTTTCATAGTTCCAGCACCACTGTAATGCCCAGTTGTGTCTAGCACAAGCTTTCTTTAAAGCGGCCTGAGATAACTTTTTAGACATTATTTAGCACCTCCCTGTACAAAGAAACTTGCAGCAGCTAAACCTACCAATGCAAGAGCTATTGTGCCCATTCCTGCGTAAGCGTAAAGAACGAAGCCAATAACGAAGAATGCCCAATACTTCTTGAGATCCATGTAAGAAAGCAGGAGAGCGAAACCGACAGCTGGTAAAATCTTACCAACAACTGATAAGCCCTGAGCTACCCACTGAATGCTTGTAGCAAAGTTGGTTAAAGCAACTACGTTGTCAATCAAGATCATGCCCAGTAAAACCGGGATCATTCTTGATAATGCCCATGGCAGAACACCCATCAAAGTGTACGTTTCGAACTTTTTGATATTGTTCTCAGCCAAAGCACCTTCAGCTAAATGCTGGAATACAGTTGTAGAAGCACGACCTAAGATATCCATTTCTGACATCAATAGAGCGATACCCTGAGCTACAACGATACCTGCATCTACGTTACCTGACTTAGCACCAACGACTGTTCCGAAGATAGAACCTGTGATGAAATCAGGAATTGTTGCACCACCATAAGTATAGAATCCCAAGCTGTTGATCAGCATGACTGAGCCGACCTGCAAGCCCATGTTTACGTCACCGACGCATAGACCAGCTAAAAGACCTGTAATTATAGGAGTACGAACACCAAGACCGGATAAGTTTAAGACCATGGAAACACCAGCCCACAGACCTAAAATTATACCTAACATTAAATTGCTCATATAATTATGAATTCCTCCTTATAACAATATTTTAGTTCTATAAGAAAGCGATTTCAATAGTTTTCACACAATCCTCACACAATTCACATAATATTTTTTTAATGATAAAATTCTTATAAAGAGGTTATCAATTATGCAGTTAAAACTATATAAAAGATCAACATTATTTCTGACTCTCGTAGTCATTCTGGACATCGTTTCCATCATCTGTCTGATCGTTTTTAAAGACAAGTGGATCAACAACAAAATACCTACGATCGTCGCTTTTGTCCTGATTATCTTCATCCTTTCGGCAGCATATTCATACTATGATCTCAACGCCGACAAGATCCTGATCAGAAAGGCTGTATCTAATGGCGATGTAGCTCTGGCCAAGATCAACAGCGGAACATTTGTCAGATTCGGCAGAGATGCCAGACTAAAGAATCATGTCTACTGGAAGCTTGATGTCGAGATCTTCGACAACGATATGAAAAAGATCGATGCGACGATCATTGAAAAATTCTCGACGCATCAGACGCAGATCCCTAAAGGCTATGTCTATGTCACATATGTTGAAGGCAAAGAGGATGACTCGCTAATCATTCCAAATGTCATCATCGCTTCCATCCCTGAATACAAGGTACTGGTAGATGATTATGAAAAAGCTATCAAGCCGAAATATCTCAATGCCTATATCAACGACGGTCTGATGCTTCAGACATTTGAAGAAACGATGAGAGCTCAGAAAGAAGCTGAGACAGATTAGATACGATCATATGATCATCCAACGCAAAAGGAGCTGCAGCAGCTCCTTTTGTTATGTCCATAGTTATTAATTATCGTTTTCTGATTATTTGATGTGGTAGACGATATTTACCGCAAATCCTGATGGTGAGACCATGACAGCAGTTTTAGCTGAACCGGTATAAATTACGTCATCATCACCTTTCATGTTTTTGAAACCGTGTTTCTTGAAAAGCTCATAAGCTTCTTCAAAATCATCGACGTTCATCTGGATCAGTGTCATGTCGCGCGGAAATTTTTCTACCTGAGCGATTGAGATACTGTGTCCCAGTTCATCTTTCATACGGAAGCCTGATTCGTGTTCTTCCGTAACATCTTTCTTTTCGTGTGTTTTTTCAAAGCCCAGTTCTTCAAATAATTCTCTGATATCTTCGGAATCCTTAGACATGATCAGCGGGCTGAAACTTGTTATCTTCATATGTTTTCCTCCTGCAACAATTATATTGGATCGCAATCATCAGCACAACAGCAGTTTTCAGTATCCCTATATCAGCGACAATCTTATTGCATGCCCATGATCAGTGACTGAACATCATCGATGCTCATGCCAATATCTTCATCTGCTGCAGAAGCATCAAAGTAAGATATCCCATAGTATTCCGTACCGTTATTAAAAGTTGCCATCCTGATCTTTTCACTGTTTCCGAAACAGTTTACTTCCACACCTTTCACATATTCTGTCCAATTCTTTGAGAAGCTGCTTGTATCAAACACTTTTGATATCGTTTCCATGCTGCTCGCTTTGCCTGTATTGATCGTCTGCGTTTCGTTCTCACACATGATCATGATCAACCCTTCACCCGCAAAGTAGGCCTTGTTTTTGATCTCTATCGGATAAAGACCATCAGCCGGTTCATCGAATCTGATACCGGAAATATTCATAGCTTCTTCAAGTGAATTGCAGCGTTTATATAAAGCCGGTTCGACTTTGACGAGCACTGTATCTTTGTTCTGCTTGTCATCATGCCAGATCAGTTTCTTTTCTTTGATCTCAAAATAACCGGTTCCATCATTGTACTCTTCGGTATCGGCATAATCTGATTCACTGGAATAGACTCGTTGAGTCAGGACTCCGTCAGAGTATCTGATCGTGTTGCTTGAAGCATCATAATCAGTAGGCAAGTCGAACAAAGCGATCTGGTTATAGCTTGATGACCAGCTTCCGCTGATCTTCAGATCACTGACTTCGATCATTGCCCTACCGGCAACCTCGTCAGTATATAGTCCGCGTATCTCCTCAGGAGTAGCTGCAACAACTACAGTCGTCTCTTCTTTCTCCTCTTGTTTTTGACTGCATCCTGTAAGCAATGTCATCATGACTATTGCGATCATAAGCAGTTTTGATCTTTTCATCTTTCTTCCTCCGTATTATTTTAAAACAGCCTTCTAGGCTGTTTTGTTGAATTCCTTGTTTGCGACAACATCAGTTAGTTCTTTCTGAAGCTCAGCTTCGATACGGCGCAGTTCGACCTGTGCAGCGGCACGTTTTTCTCTGCCCTCGATCTGAATACGTTTTACTTCTTCAAGAGTCTCAATGAGCTTCTTGTTTGTTTCAGTAAGAGTCTCGATATCGACGATGCCTCTTTCTGCTTCCTTGGCTGTTTCAACCGTAGCCATCTTGAGGTTTTCAGCATTCTGTTTCAGCATCTGGTTGGTCATCTCGGATACTTCGTTTTGAGCCTTGACTGCTTCCTTTGAATGCGCGATACCCAAAGCTATAAGCATCTGTGACTTCCATAGAGGGATCGTATTGACTAATGTTGACTGGATCTTCTCGGTCATCAATGTATCGTTGTTTTGAACCAGACGGATCTGCGGTGCCATCTGGATGGAGACCATTCTGGTCAGTTCAAGGTCATGCAGTTTCTTTTCGAA
>JAFWKS010000230.1 GCA_017511325.1 Erysipelotrichaceae bacterium | reverse complement strand
TCTTCTTTCGATCAGCGATGAAAACAACACCTGTCAGATCCTTAACACTGTTGAACCGCTGTACTTTGATATTGATTCACCGATGATCAAAGCTTTAAAGAAAGCCTATGTCGATGTTACCGGTGACAGTGAAAGACAGATGATGGCGATCGGCGGAGGAACTTATGCCAAGAGCATCAACAACATCATCGCTTTCGGCTGTGAGTTCCCGGAAGAGGAAAGTCACATCCATGATGTCAACGAAAGGATGAATCTGGAACTGTTCAAAAAACAGGTCGAGATCTATGTTGAAGCGATCAAGAATCTTAATGAAATAGAGGACTAGTCCTCTATTTTTTGTTGATATATCGCAACACCTCCTGTTTGTTCAAAACAAGTTTTGCAAACTGCAGACAGGATACACGAGCAGCAAAACCCTTTATGACATCATCGTCTATATCGTGACAGCTGCCTGTTTTCTGGTGCCATTTATGTTTGAGACTATCCACTTTAAGTGAAGCGGCATGAGTTAACTGTTTAAGGGAACTTTTATCGTTTTAGGCCCGTTAGTTTTTGATATAATTTAAGTAATATGAAAAACGCTAAATTAGCTCTAATCTATGACTTTGATAAGACACTTTCTCCTAAAGATATGCAGGAGTTTCACTATATTCAGTCTTTGGGATATGACAATCCGACTGATTTCTGGAAAGAGTGCGGTGACTTTTCGGACAAACACAATTGCGACGCGATCCTTTCCTACATGTATCTGATGATCGACAAGAACAAGGGTCTGACCCAGAAACAGCTGATCGAAGAAGGCAAGTATGTAGAACTTTATAAGGGTGTAAGCACCTGGTTCAAGAGAATAAACGACTATGGCAAAAAGCATCATGTGAAGGTTGAGCACTACATCATTTCTTCCGGTCTCACCGATATCATCAAGGGCACTTCGATCGCTTCAGAATTCAAGAAGATCTATGCGTGCACCTATGCCTACGACGAAAAGGGAAGGATCCTTTGGCCAAGCCGAGTCGTAAACTACACGATGAAAACGCAATATCTTTTCAGGATCTCCAAGGGCGTATTTATGGAGACCAATGATGAGGATCTCAACAGTTCAACACCTGATTCACTGAAATACATTCCATTACAGAACATGGTCTATTTCGGAGATGGAAGTACGGATGTGCCAAGCATGAAAGTCGTTCAGCAGAACGGCGGCACGACGATCGCCGTGTTTGGTGATGACGCCAAAAAGAACAAAGCAGAAAAACTCTATGAAGACAAAAGAGCTACGTTCTTTGTGAAAGCCGACTATTCAAGAGGCAGCAGGATCGAAAAGATCATTCAGGGCATCGTTGATTCCCTGGAAGTCAAGAATCGTCTGGAAGATTATCGATGAAGAATATTGACGTCGCAAATGATTTTGACATTAAGAATCTGGGAAGCTTTTATCAGCCTGATAAGACCGTTTTTAGAGTATATGCGCCTGATTATGAAAACATGTCTTTGGTCATGGGCGATAGATCCCACCAGATGAAAAAAGATAAAAGCTGTTTTGAGATCACACTTGAAGGGGATCATGAACTTGCCGCATACCATTATGAATGTGATGGTGGTGTAAGTTTCAGGGATCCTTTTTCTTTCATGTCTGATGAGAAGGATTCCTATGTCCTGAACAAGGAAAAGTTTATCAGAAGCATATATGTGCCAAAGACTTTGAAATATGATCCGATCATCTATGAAGTATCGGTAAGGGATTTTTCTTCAGACAGATCATATACCGGCAAATACCGCAGCAAGTTCCTCAGCTTTACGGAGACCGGTCTTAAAAAAGACGGCTGCAGTATCGGCCTTGATTATCTTAAGGAACTTGGCATAAGCCATCTGCAGCTGATGCCTGTATTCGACTTTGACAACGACAAGACCGACTACAACTGGGGTTACAACCCGATCGCCTACAACTATGTCAAAAAGGATTATGTCGTAAATGCCGATGATCCTTATGCCTACATCAATGAACTTAGACAGGCGGTCAACGTGCTGCACCAGAACGACATCCGTGTGACTTTGGACTGCGTTTTCAATCATGTCTACAACGTCAAGACCAACGATCTGGGAAAGATGCTGAAAGGCAAACTGTATCGTCTGACCAGCGAAGGAAAGCTGGCGGCTGGAACGCTATGCGGAAGCGAGGTCGATACCGAAAATCCTTTTGTCCACGCGTATATCCTGGAGATGATCGAACGCTATGTGTACATGTTCGACATCGACGGTATCAGACTCGATCTGATGGGGATCATGGGTTCCCATACCGTCAACAAGATGTGTGAAAACATCAGGACATTCAAGCCGGACTTCATCGTCTATGGCGAAGGCTGGAACATGGGCGATGCCCTGGAAGAAGAATTCAGAGCTACGATCATCAATGCCCGCAAGATGCCTGAGATCAAAATGTTCAACGATTCCTTCAGAGAGACGATGATCCACTATGTCAGCGGCAATGACCTGATCGATCAGGATGTCATGAGATATATTTCAAGCGAGAATGAATATCTGAACAGTTCACAGACCATCAACTATGTGGAATGCCACGATGACTATACATTCTTTGATCGCATGTCGATCTTTATGAATAACGAAGATGAAGAAACGATCAGAAAAAGATGTTTTCTGGCCTTGGCTCTGGTCATCCTTTCAAGAGGCTTCCCTTTCATCCATTCAGGTCAGGAATTTTTAAGGACCAAGCAGGGTCTTAGGAACAGCTATAATGCACCGGATAAAGTCAATAAACTGGACTGGAACCTGAGGATCAGAAATGATGACCTTGTTAGGAAGGTCGAAGAATTAATCGAACTAAGAAAAAACATCACGGCTTTCAATGCGAATGACGTTAAGATCAGCTTCAAGACACTGGGCAGGATCATGCAGTATCAGGCAGGTGATATATCAGTATATTTCAACCCAAGCAATGATGATCTGACCTATGAAGATGGTTTGAAACACCATGTGATCTATGATGATGAAGGCAGCTGCGATCTCATCAAAGAAAACGTTTTTGTTTCTGCCCATTCCCTTGTCATATGCAAAGATTGATGATGTATAATTAGATTAAGATAAGTATTGAGGAGTACTATTTCATGAAAAAAAATAATATGGTCGCAATGATACTTGCCGGAGGAAGAGGATCCAGACTTTTTGATCTGACCAAAAAAGTCGCCAAACCTGCTGTCCACTTCGGTGGCAAGTATCGTATCATCGACTTTGCACTGTCAAATTGTGCAAACTCTCACATCTCAACGGTCGGCGTACTGGTACAGTATGAATCGATCCTGTTGAGCTCTTATTCTGCAAGAGGATCGACTTGGGGCCTTGATTCCAATGGCGGTGGCGTCTATGTATTGTCACCTCGTGAAAAAGATGAGACTGGTTTAGGCTTATACAACGGTACAGCTGATGCCATCTATCAGAACCTCGATTTCCTTGATCAGGAAGATGCAGAATATGTCCTTATCCTGTCAGGTGACCACATCTACAAGATGAATTACGAAAAGATGCTGAAGGCGCATATCGAAGCCGGTGCTGATGCGACGATCGCTGTCATTGAAGTTCCGATCAAGGAAGCCAGCCGTTTCGGTATCATGAACACTGACAAGACCGACAGGATCGTTGAATTTGAAGAAAAACCAAAAGAGCCAAAGTCAAATCTGGCCTCAATGGGTGTCTATATCTTCTCTTACAAGACTTTAAGAAAGTATCTGAAAGAGGATGCCAAGGACAGCGAATCCGCTCACGACTTCGGCAAGAACATCATTCCTGATTACCTCAAAGACGGTCTCAAGCTTCAGGCTTACAGATTCAAGGGCTACTGGAAGGATGTAGGTACGATCGATTCCCTCTGGGAAGCAAATATGGATCTTCTGAAAGACAACAGCGGTCTCGATCTGTTTGACGCATCATGGAAGATCTATACAGACGACCCAAGCGCAACTCCGCAGGTCATCGGTGAAGATGCCAAGATCGACAATGCTTTCATCACTCAGGGTGCTATCATCAACGGAGAGGTTGAACATTCAGTAATATTCTCAGGTGCCGAGATCGAAGAAGGCGCCAAAGTCAAGGATTCAGTTATCATGAACAATGTTGTAGTAGGAAAGGGCGCTAAACTGACAAAGTGTCTGGTAGCTGACGACGTAAAGATCCCGGATGGAGCTGTTTTAGGCAAGAAGGATTCAAATGAAGTCCTGCTTGTATCAAAAGCCCTTTTAGCAAAGGCAGGTGGCGCACAATGAGTAAAATATTAGGTATTCTCAATTTCGAACCGAATTATGTCCACGTCAGAGGACTTGAAGACTTCCGTCCGATCTCTGCAACTTCCATTCTGGGCAGATACAGAGTCATCGACTTCATGCTTTCAAACTTTACCAACTCTGGTATCGACAATATCAAACTGTTCATTAAGAACAGGCCTCGTTCAACAGTTGAACATGTAACGCATACCAGCTACAACATCAACTCCAAAAGAGGAAAGATCCATCTGCTGCATGGCGATGTAGACTATTCCAACAACGATATGTTCAATGTCGATATCCAGGCTTTCAAGACCTACATGGAATTCATCGATGTTGAAAATCCGGCTTATGTCATCATCGCTCCGTCACACTTCATCTTCAAACAGGATTTCTCGGAGATGCTGGACTACCATATCAAGTCAAAGAACGATATCACTGTTCTTTATCACAACTCCAACAATGCTGACCGCAAGTATCTGATGGGCGATACTGTCGTTATCGACAAGGACCAGCGCATCAGTGAGTTCCACAAGAACCGCGGCAAATACAAGAAAGCTGCTATCTCACTTGAGACTTATGTCATGTCGACTTTGACCTTCAAGCAGCTGGTTGAAGAAGCCAGTATGACTTCATCGCTCTATTCACTTTCTGACATCATCAGAGACTGCACTAAAGTCATGAAGATCGGTGCTTATGCCAACCACGGCTACTTCGCCTGCATCTCTACGCTTACTGCTTATTATGAAGCAAACATGGAGATCAAGCAGGAGAAGGAACTTCTCAAGCTCATCAATGATGACTGGCCGATCTATACGATGACCAACGACTCCTGCCCGACTTTGTATAAGAGCGGTGCCAAGGTTTCGGGTTCGATCATCGCCAACGGCTGTCAGATCGAAGGTACCGTCATCAACTCTGTCATCGGCAGGAATGTCGTCGTCAGAGAAGGTGCTGTTATCAAGGATTCAGTAATCCTTCCTGATACGCTTATCGACAAGAACGTCAAACTGGAATGTGCAGTCGTTGACAGACTTTCTATCATCACGCACATCAAGGAACTCAAGGGTAGCAAGGAAGAACCTATCTATATCAAGCGAGGAGATCGAATCTAATGAAAAAAGTATTGTTTGTTTCTTTTGAATCACTGCCGTTTGTCAAGACCGGCGGTTTAGCCGATGTCGTGTATGCTCTGCCTAAAGTTATCGACAAGAAGGAATTTGAAGTCAGAGTCGTCATGCCGATGTTCAAGACTATCAAGGAAAAATATTATGAGGGTATGAAATATCTTGATCATATCTATGTTCATAGTGGTTATATCAATGAAGAAGCAAACGTATACTCATACATGAATGAAGGCGTTGAATATCTGTTCATTGAGAATGACACGTTCTTCAATCGTGACGGCATCTACGGCTATCAGGATGATGCCGCCAGATTCTCCTTCTTCAATGTGGCAGTCATTGAAATGATGATCAAGCTGGACTACTATCCGGATGTCTGTCATGAACATGACTACCACACCGCGATCCTTCCTGCTTTGTGCAAGATCAGATTCAATGCGATCGAATCGATCAGAAATATCAAGCACATCCTGACTATCCACAACCTGGCTTACCAGGGCGAATATGACAAGCAGGTATTGTTTGATGATCTGGCTTTCGATTACAAATATTATGAGAATGGCGATCTGCGTTTCAATGATTCGTGCAACTTCATGAAGATCGGTATCATCTATGCCGACTTCGTTACTACAGTTTCAAAAACCTATGCGCACGAGATACAGACTCCGGAACTTGGCAACAGACTAGATGTCATCCTGCGTTACCGTCATGATGACCTCTATGGTATCGTCAATGGTATCGATACCGACCTGTTCAATCCGGCTACTGACCAGTGCATATACAAACGCTATTCATTACGCAACTATATCAGCGGCAAGAGAGAAAATAAACGCTCATTGCAATATCAGCTCGGTCTCGAGGACAAGCCTGATACACTTTTGATCGGTATGGTCTCGCGACTCACTTTCCAGAAAGGTGCCGATATCTTCCTGGGTGCCATTCAGGAACTGCTGCATCGCGATGTGCAGGTTGCGATCTTAGGAACCGGTGAATCCAAGCATGAATATTCATTCAAGATGCTGGAAGCAGAAAACAAGGGTCACTTTGTCTACTTTTGCGGCTACAACGAACCATTGGCTCACCAGATGTATGCCGGTCTCGATATGTTGATAATGCCTTCACTGTTTGAACCGTGCGGCATCTCACAGCTTATCGCTATGCGTTATGGAACGCTTCCGTTTGTAAGAGAGACTGGTGGTCTGAAAGATACCGTCACTCCGCTCAACGAATATACAAATGAAGGTACCGGCTTCTCATTCGGTCCTTATTCAGTCGAAGATTTCCTGAAGGTATTCAACTACGCCTATACTCAGTATTATGAATATCCTGAGAGATGGAAGATGCTGATCAAGAATGCGATGAGAACTGATGTTTCCTTTAATAAATCCGCAAAGGAATACGAAGATCTTTACAGAAAGGTCCTTGAGAAGTGAACCTGGACTATTTCTTTTACGGATTAGATACACAGGCCTATAAATACATGGGATGTCACAAGCTCGGCGATGGAGTCGAGCTTTGTTTATGGGCTCCTCATGCCAGGAAGGTCGAAGTATTCATGTCCAAAGACGAATTCAAGGTCTTTTATGAACTGGAAAAGATCGATGAGCGAGGGATCTGGCACATCGTCATTGATAACTGTGACTGCATTTATTCCTACCGCTATCGCATAACCACACAAAACGGCGAACAGTATTACAAATCTGATCCGTATGCATTCTATTCAGAAAGAAGACCAGCCAACGCTTCAGTGATGTATGATCTTTCGCTGTATAAATTCACCGACAATGAATACATGGAGAAGCGAAACTTTTCATACAACAACCGCCTGAACATCTATGAAGTCCACCCGAACGGCTTCATGCATGATGGTGAACTGGCGTCATACAGGGAACTTAAAGAGAAGCTAATTCCTTATGTCAGGAATATGGGCTATTCGCATATTGAACTGATGCCGATCGTTGAACATCCGTTTGACGGTTCCTGGGGCTATCAGGCTACCGGCTTCATGTCGGCCACCAGCAGATATGGAACACCATACGATCTGATGGATTTCATAAATGAGTGCCATCTCAACGATATCGGTGTCATCCTTGATGTCGCCTATGTGCATTTTGCAGTCGATGACTACGGCTTGGCTTGTTTTGATGGCGAACCATGTTACGAAAGCAAAGATGTAGACAGAGCCAGATCACAATGGGGGTCTTACCTCTTCGATCTGGGATCAGGTCCGGTCATCTCCTATCTGATGTCTTCCGCAAATCTGTTTTTGAGCGAATACCATATTGATGGTCTAAGAATGGATGCGGTATCCAATCTCATCTATCCTGACGGCAACTGCAATCTGGGAATGAATCACGACGGCATCAATTTCGTCAAACGATTCAACTATTCGATCAAGAAGGAACATCCGGATATCATGCTGATAGCGGAAGATTCAACAGCTTATCCAAAAGTTACGGAAAAAACCGAGAATGATGGATTGGGTTTCGACTACAAGTGGGATCTCGGCTGGATGAACGATACGCTCAAATATTATGGATTAGATCCTAATGAAAGACAGTACAACCACAATAAACTGACTTTCTCCATGGCATACTTCTATTCAGAGAAATTCATCCTGCCTTTGTCGCATGATGAAGTCGTCCATATGAAAGGCACCATCATAAACAAGATGTGGGGAGATTACGATGCCAAGTTCAAGCAGTGCCGCAATCTTTTCCTGTATATGTTTACCCATCCGGGCAAGAAACTTAATTTCATCGGTAATGATATCGCGATGTTCAGGGAATTCGATGAAAGCATCGGGGCTGACTGGAGCATCATGTCCTATCCGATGCACGATTCCTTCAACCGCTATTTCAGGGATCTGTGTCAGATACACAAGACCTACAAGGCTTTCTATGCCTATGATTATGAAACATTCTCATTTAAATGGATCGATGCGGACAATTATCAGCAGTCTATCTACAGCTATGTGCGCTATGATGAAGACTACTGCTTCCTGATCGTCCTCAACATGAAGGATGTGACTTACAACAACTACAGAATCGGCGTGCCTCTTGCCGGTACCTATACTGAAATGATCAATTCGGAAAAGGATATCTATTCCGGCTGCAACATGTGCAATTATAAACCAGTCAGATCTTCAAAGGTCTCTTCGCACGGTCTGCCTAATTCGATTGAAATAGATATTGCGCCTTATGCGGGCATCATGTTCTGCACAAAGATCGAAAAGAAGAAACTCTATGTAGAGAATCCGGAATTCCTGCAGAATATCGACCGCAATTTCATGGAAGTCTGTTTCTCCCAGAAAGAAAAATAGGCAGGAATCATTTTTCCTGCCTGCAGGCATCTCTTAATTTTCTGAGTTCATCTTTATGTTCAGCACTAACGCGATAGGAATCTATCGCTTTTTGTATGCCTTTATATAGAACGAATTCATCTATCTTGTTTTCTTTGACGAAGTTCACTGTCTCATCGAAGAAAAACATGAACATATATGACACTAGCCAGGCTGAAGCCATCTTCGCATAATAGCCGTTGTATTTAGTGACCTTGATGGATCTGAAGATCTCCTTAAGATATTTTTCATCCTTGTAGTAGGCAAGCAGGACAACAAAACCGAAGCGCTGGTAGAATTCCTCGTCCGTCTTCAGATATTTCTTTATATACTTTAAATACTCATCTTTGTGTTTGGCTATATCTTTGAGCGATGGAACAAAGCTGTCACATATGCTCCAGTCGTTTATTAGAGGCAGAAACTGTTCTATAAGCGTGATTTTTTCAGAGAAATCACACTTATAGGCTCCGATACACAGACCATGTAAAAGGACCTCTTCATAATACTTGTCCTGAAATTCAGGGATCGCGTTTTCCTTCATCAGCTGCTTGGCGTATTTCTTTATTTCGGGCAGTCTGATCCCGATCATCGGATAGTCTCTTTGCAGGATTATCTTTGAGTTGAATTCGTGATACTTAAGGTCCTGTAAAGATAGGAGGTGTTGGTGTATTTTACTTATCATGCCTTTAGTATAAATGATAAAATAAGTGTTGGTATGAGAGAATTTGCGCTTAGACTTACAAAAGGAGATGACCTTCGTGCTTCGATCGAAAAAGCCTGCCTTGAAAACAATTTCAATACAGCGATCATCTTGAGCGGTGTAGGATGTCTTTACGAAGTAAGGATCAGGCTCGCAAAAGCTCTTGAATACATGGAAAACAAAGAGGACTATGAGATCGTTTCTTTGACCGGAACAGTCAGCAAAGGCAAAGCCCATATTCACATATCGCTTTCTGATGATACAGGAAAGACGATCGGCGGACACCTTGAAAAAGGCTGCCTTGTCAATACGACCTGCGAACTTGTGCTGGGCGTGCTCGAAGAATACGTTTCAGATCGTTCTTTTGATCAGGATACAGGCTATGATGAGATAGTCTTTGTAAAGAAATGAGGTAGAGAAGATGATTAATGTTTATATCGTATCCGGATTTCTGGGTGCCGGCAAGACAACTTTTATCCAGAAACTGTTAAGTGAAAAGAAGTTCGACAAGGTAATGCTTCTGGAAAACGAATTTGGCGAAGTAGGTGTCGATGGCGCTTTTTTTGACAAATCCTTGAATATCAAAGAGATCAACAATGGCTGCATCTGCTGCTCACTGCAGGGCGATTTTGAAGATGCGCTGGAAGAGATCGAAGAGATGGGCGTCAGCGATCTTATCATCGAACCATCAGGCGTTGGCAAGCTTTCAGAGATCATCAACGTCATCAGAGGTGATGATGACTTCAGGATCGTTTCCCATATCTGCATCGTTGATGTCAAGACCTGCAGGAAGTATCATGTCAACTTCAAGGAATATTTCAATGACCAGGTCAAGGCTGCCAATGCGATCATCCTTTCGCATACTGATGTAGCTGATGAAGAGACCATTCAGAAGGCGATCGAGATCGTCAAAGAGCTCAATGAAGATGCGATCGTTGTCGATAGGCCGATCGAGAAGATGTCTATTGAAGAACTGCTTGATGTCATCGTATCCGGAGGAGATATCCTTCCGGAAGTCGATGAAGAGGAAGAACACCATCACCATGATCATGACCATGAGCATCATCATCACGATCACGATCATGAACATCACCATGACCATGAGCATCATCACCATCATCATGATGACGATGATGAAGACGAGCCTTTCAAAAACATGATCCTTCGTCCTGAGCACAGATTCAGCAAGAAAGAACTTGAAGAGATCTTCACGAAGATCCCTGAAGATATCATCCGTATCAAGGGTTATGTCTTGGGCGAGAATGAGACTTTATATTTCAACTATGTGCTGAATGAATTCAACATCTTCACCGGAAGCAACAAGGATGAAGCTCTGGTTTCGATCATCGGCACACAGATAGATCACGAACTGTTCGAGGAACTCTTCCATGATTAAGCCTGTATATATCTTTTCCGGTTTTCTTGATTCCGGAAAGACGACAGCGATCAAGGGAACGCTGAAGAATCCGCGTTTCAATGAAGGTGAACCGACTCTGATCATCTGTTTTGAACAGGGCGATGAAGAATATGATGAAAAATTCCTCAAACTGACTAATTCCCAGGTCATCTACCTTGATTCGATTAAGGATCTCACGATCGAAAAACAGAAAGAGATAGACAAAAAGTATAAGTTTGAAAGAATCTTTCTGGAACTAAACGGTATGGAAGATGACAACATCATCTATGAAAATGGTTTTATATCTGACTGGGAGATCGCCCAGACACTTACGACGATCGATGCGTCAAAGTTCCAGGTCTATATGACCAATATGCGCCAGTTCATGTACAATCATGTCGTCAATGCGGAAATGGTCATCATGAACAGAGCGGATGATGTAGACAAGCGTTTTTTGCGAAACAATATCAAATCGATCAATCAGTATATCGAGATCATCTATGAAGACAAAGATGGAAAAGTCACCAATAAGATCGAGGATGAACTCTTCGATCTGAGCAAGGATCTTGAGATTTCGGATATCGACTACGGTCTGTGGTTCATGGATGTGATCGACAATCCGAAAAAATATGACAAGAAAAAAGTTTCCATCAAAGTCAAATACGTGGCGGATATCGAAGATGAAGAAAGAGTACTGATCATGGGCCGCAAAGCCATGGTCTGCTGTGCAAACGATGTGACTGATATCGCTATGCCGTATATCGGGATAAAGAAGAGCGATATCGATGTGAATAAGTATTATATGATCGAAGGAGTCTGCAGGGTCATCAAGAACCACGAAGGCGTCGTGATGCCGGCGATCGAAGTCAAAAACTTCAAGGAAGCTGAAGCACCTAAAGAAGATTATGTAACGTTTAACTAGGAGGTCTTATGGATTTTTTAAAGGCTATTCTGTTTGGAATCATTGAAGGTATTACGGAGTGGATGCCTGTTTCATCAACTGCACATCTGATGATCTTGAACAAGATCCTTCCGCTCGATGTTTCCAAGGAATTCTTCGATATGTTTGATGTCGTCATCCAGCTTGGTGCTATTCTGGCCCTGGTCATCGCCTTCTTCAACAAGATCTGGCCGTTTGGCGAATCGAAGCATCCTCTTGGCAAAGGCATTCTGAAGATCGTCAAGAAAGACAAATTCCTTTTATGGATCAAGATCATTATCGCCTGCATACCGGTGATCCTGTTTGAACTGTTGCTGGAAGATCTCTTTACTTTCATCAATGAAGACAATGAGATGAAGTTTATCGCGATCGCTTTGATCGCAGTCGGCGTCTTGTTTATCGTGGTAGAAATGCTCATCAAAGGCAGGGAACCAAAAGTTACTTCCACAAGGCAGATCACTTACCTGCAGGCCTTGATCATCGGTCTGGCACAGCTGATCGCTGCTATCTTCCCGGGCGTATCCAGATCCGGCGCTACTATCATCGCTGCATTATTGATGGGCATAAGCAGAAGTGCTGCGACTGAGTTTACTTTTGAAGTAGCCATTCCGGTCATGTTCGGTGCGAGTCTGATGAAAGTATTGAAATTTTCAGGCGCCATCGCCTTCGGCGAGATCGTGATCATGCTGCTGGGCTGCATATCCGCATTTATCGTTTCACTGTTCATGATCAGATTCGTTCTGGACTACGTTAAGAAAAATACCTTTACGATCTTTGGCATCTACAGGATCCTGATCGGTATCATCATCCTGTTCTTCCTGGCATAAAATGGACTACAAACTTTTAGGCGGAGTCTTCCTGGAAGGACTGCTGTCTTTCCTGTCTCCTTGCGTATTGCCTTTGATACCTTTATATATGTCGTATCTCTCTGGCGAAGACAAGGAAGTTGACGAAGCCGGAAACATCCACTATAAAACAGGCAAAGTGTTTATCACAACACTTTTCTTTGTTCTGGGGATCTGTACGACCTTCGTTTTACTGTCGCTGTCCCTGCACCTGGTAAAGGATTATCTGAACAAGTATGCAGAAGTGATATCGATCATCGGCGGAACATTGCTGATAATATTCGGCCTTCATCAATTGGGCATGATCCATATCGATGTATTGAACAAAGAAACTAAATTGAAGATCGATCTCAAGCTTGAGAAGATGAATTTCCTTAAAGCTTATCTGCTGGGCTTTGTCTTCTCACTTGGCTGGTCGCCGTGCATCGGCCCACTGCTTACAAATGCGATCCTGTTAGCTTCAACACAAAGCGGCGGTTATCTGTATCTGCTGGCATACGCCGCAGGCCTCGTCATTCCGTTTTTGATCACCGGCTTGTTTACATCATCGATCCTCAATCTCATCAAACAGAAAAAAGATATCGTAAAGTGGACGATAAGGATCGCCGGGATCATTCTGATCATCTACGGTTCATACATGATCTATTCTTCAGCTAGAAAGATCGCTCTGATAAAAAATGTTGAACAGATCGATCCGGCAGAAGAACAGACAAGTGAAGAGAATACCGGCGACATCGGTGCCTATCTGTATAATTACCAGCTCAATGATATAAACGGAAACAAAGTCACGCTTTCAGACTTCAAAGGGAAATACATCTTCCTGAATTTCTCTACGACCTGGTGTCAGTATTGTGATGTTGAACTGCCTGAATTGACAGAGTTTGATAAAAACGATGAAGTGGAATGTATGCTGATAATGACACCGTTAAACGAAGCAGGTGGTATCAGTGATATCGAGAAACACGTCAAGGAAAAGAACATCACACTTCCGGTGCTGATCGATGATACCGGGATCTTCTACTATTATTGCAATGTCAGCAGTTATCCTACTACCTTCGTGATCGGACCGGACGGCTACTTTATCGTCTATGCGCCGGGAGCGATGGATCGTGATGGTTTCAATAATCTGCTGGAGTATGCAAAACAAAACAGCAATCATGAATGATCGCTGTTTTTTTCTGGTATGAATGAATCGAAGATGAAACACTGATAGTATTCCTTTTTTTCTTCCAGTTCTTTCTGTGACTTGATAGTCCAGGCAACACATTCTCCCTTAAATAGTTTTGAGCACAGTCTGAAGGAAAGGTTGTCGGTGGACGTGCAGTCATAGGCGATATAATCAGGCCTTGACAGGAAGTTCATCATCAGATAGGTAGTTATGAACTTGATGAAGAAATTCTGTCTGTTGTGTGGATCCTTAAGTGAATCATAGGCGAGCTGGCCGCGGATTATTTGTGGATATCTTCTTCTAAGGAAAGCTATGACCATCGGATTGAACGATTCCATGTTATAGAGACCATCATAATCTTTGAGAAGTTCTACGGTCATTTTCGCTGTCTCTATGCATCTTCCTTCCGGCTTGATCTCAACAACCAGCGGTGTATCTTTTCTTAATACTTTCAAAACTTCTGAGAAAAGCGGGATCTTTTCGTCTGTATCAAGAAGGGAATACTGCTGAAGCTCATTGAAGTCGCAGTCGATCAGTCTTTTCTTGATTCCTGTCATCCTTTCAAGAGATTCATCGTGGAAGATCACGAGCTTATCATCAGTCGTGAGCTGAACGTCAAGCTCGATGCCATAGCCGTTTTCAACTGCTTTTTTGAAAGCAGTCATTGAATTTTCCGGAACGTCTTTATTATTGAATAGACCGCGATGAGCGATATAGACTTGTTCGTATGGTCTCATTCTGTCTTTTCTGTTTGTTTTAGGAAATATCAGATACAGATAGAAGATCGATAAGGCCAGCAGTATCAGAAATATAGTCATAGTTAAATACCTCAATGTTCATTATAGCACCATACAAAAAGCTTTCCCTTTGAAGGAAAGCTTATGTATTAAACAATTCAATCAGTTAGTAATTATTTAATGATCTTGGTAACAGAACCAGAACCTACTGTTCTACCACCTTCACGAATAGAGAACTTAGTTCCTTCTTCGATAGCGATAGGGGCGATCAGTTCAACTTCCATTTCAACGTGGTCACCAGGCATAACCATTTCAGCACCGCCTAAAC
>JAFWKS010000229.1 GCA_017511325.1 Erysipelotrichaceae bacterium | reverse complement strand
CTGGCTCTTATCGATATCTACGATACCAAAAGATTTAAGAATGCCAACGGATTTATCGCTGCTACAACAGGCGGCGGCAAGACCTTCCTGCTGTCTCTTATAGCACTAAGACTTAGAATAATAAGAATACCTATTACCATAATCCTGCCGGCAAAAGCTGATGAAGTTATGCGTCTATGCAAAGCAATGGACGGCACATATGTCGACTTCGGTGAAGGATCACCGATCGTCATCAATATTATGGAAATCCATAAGCGTGATGAAAAGGCCAAGGAAATGTCATATCTGATCGATGGAGGAATGAGAGATTATTCCCTGCTGATGAAGAAAATCGGTACGATCAAAGCATTCTTTGAAATATATCTCGGCAAGCTGGAAATGGATGAAAGGACAGCCCTCGATACGGCCCTTTTAAAGACGTATGCGAGCTTTGGAATCACCGCAGATAATGACAGCCTTTGGACAGATGAAACGCACACCAGATACAAGGAAATGCCTATTCTCGACGATCTAAAGAAGACGCTTCACGAAACAAAAGCACCTAAAACTCTGATCGATGCGATAAGGACATTTACCGAAGGAAGTGCATCTTTTTTCAACGGGCAGACCAATGTTGATATCGATAATGATTTCCTGGTCTATGCGCTTGACGGATGTTCAAAGGAACTTCTGCCGCTGGCAATCTACACCGTAATGGACTTCTGCTGGTCAAAGATCATGGAGGACAGAACGAAGAAAAAGATGCTGATGATCGACGAATGGTGGATCATGGCGCACAACCATATCGCTGCTGCATACTCTCTTGAAATCTCAAAGCTTATCAGAGCATATTCAGGAGCTTTCTGGGTGGCGACACAGCAGATGATGGATATTATGGCAATCGAAGATGGCAAATATGGCAAACCGGTCATCAACAACTCGGCAATCAAGATCCTTAAACAGATGGAAGACAATGACCTTGATGCGACACAAATGCTTATCAAGCTGTCGGAAAGAGAGGTCCAGGCGATCTCCGATTTCGATGTAAAAGACGCGCTCTTCATTGCCGGGAACAACAGAATGTCATTAACTGTCACGGCAAGCAAAACGGAGTATGAACTGATCACCAACAGGCGTGATGATCTGCAAAGAATTGCTGCCGAAAACAAAAAGAAGATGGAAGAGATCGAGGAGCAGAACAGTGAAGAATACAATAGAGATCTTAATGATCTGCTGCTCACAAAAGAAGATTACAGCGACGTAAATCTTATCAGTACCAAAGATTATATCAGCAACGCGGACAGCGACGAACAGGATGATGAAATCGACTTGACGCAGTTGCTTAAACCGTCAAACAGGAGGACGAACA
This sequence comes from Erysipelotrichaceae bacterium, assembly GCA_017511325.1. The sequence continues at coordinate 3,997 of JAFWKS010000229.1, read as the reverse complement.
ATGATAATTGGATTGGATGAATATGAGCGTTTTATCAGAGGCATTTTAAAGAAAGTGCCGGTCATGAAAATGAACCAGCTTGTCAAAGCGCTTGTAAACAATTATGAAGAGATGGACGAGTCCTTTGCTCAGTCCATTCTCTTTGCTATCGAAAGAAAAGGTTATGTGCTTCTTTCGGAAAACGGATGGGCCCTTACTCAGGGAGCATATCTGACGATCACAAACGACAGATTCTTTGACGGGATCATCAAAAACAGAACATACAGACTGCCTGATCTGATCCCTTATTACGATACGGATTCAGCAGGGAAAAGATACAAAGTCAAGGATGTGGAAATCAAGGATATGGTCACGGAAAGGCAGATGCAGCAGATCAGATGTATGTATCTTGTCATTGACATGCTGCCAGATTCCTATGAGTTTGTTGTTGGAGAATTCCCATGGAACATAATGTTTGTTTCCGAATCGGATGGCGAGAAAAAAGACATGCTTTATCAGATCGCCTACGTTCCAAAAAGAACGGAAGACATCGAGTTTGAACTCATGCGAAACCTGCCGAAAGTTGACCATCAGGAACTTCGGGACAGCGTAAGAAGAATCGCCGTGCTGGAAAATGAAAAGAGTATCGACAAAGTTCCTTATGTAGGATTCACGCATATCTGCAAAATCAATGAGAAAACCGAAAGAGGATATGAGGTGATCAAGAGTCCACGGAAGAGAACGGAGGCCTGGAAACAGTATGTGGTATAAGAGATCCTTTGACATCGACTCAGCTTATAACAACATCGTTGAAATGGACAGTGCACTCAAGCATATCGATGATGCGCTGAAGAATTACAACCGATATGACGGGCCTGAAAACATGTCTTATGATGATCTCGACAACATAATTTACAGAGCAGAAAAGATCGCTCTGACCTGCCGTTTCGCTATCGAAAACAAAGAAAAAACATCGGAATATTTCGAAAGAAAAGAAGAAAAAAACTATATGAAAAACCTTCCGGTCAGCGTCAATTTTACTGACGGAATTCTCAAAATTCAGACGCCTTTTACCTTCAAAAGAATGTATAGAGAAGGCAGTGCCAAAGAGAATTATGTGCTTATGAATTACGTCAGAGCGGCGCTTTCCGAATGGAAGGATGAGCAGGGAAATGATCTGTTTCAGATCATAAAACCCCCGTTTGATGTCTATATCATCAGAAGAAAAAAGAAGTGGAACAGCATCCAGATCTGTGACCATGACAACCTGGAAAACGGCAGGATAATCAACGAAATCTTCATGGCTCTCGGCTATTCAGACAATGCCGGAAATGTTGATCTGCACTGCCAGTTCAGGCTTGTGGACAAGGATGAAGATGAAGGGATGCTTTTTGTGGTTAAAAGCCGAAACGAGGCTGCCGCAAACTAAGAAAAAGATACAAAAAGTGTGCGAAAAAATAGGGTGTTTTGTCGGAATGTTGACTTCACCCACAAAAGGTTGCATTTTTCAAGGCCAAAAAAGCAGAAAATCACGCCACAATTAAAAATTTAAAGAAAGGCCGTGTGGCTAAAGACTACAAAGTAAACCAAAGCACAAACGAATAGGAGGAAGCACATGTTTGGCAAAACGACGCTGAATACTAAATTAGCAGAACACCTTGCTAAAACAGGTGGCTGTTACAGACGTGATCTGGCTCGCTACGGTATGCAGTTTGCTACCGAGAAAAGAGTCCAGGCAGTAATCAAACAGTGTATACAGGAAGAGTTCTTCAGAGTTGAAACTGTTATAAAAGCAGACAGGAGAAAAACAGATGATTCCTACAGCTACATTATGCTGACAAGAAAAGGTAAGACAGCATACCTTGATACGATAGGCGAAGACGAGATTTACTACAGAACACATTTCGAAGAAAAAGAAAAACAGTTCTTCACAACAAATCATGACAAACTTAGAATCGCACTAAGAACATCGAGAATAGAAACCATGTTTGCTGCCAACGGCATTCCTACTGCTGCCGTAGATAAACCATCGCTCACTTATCTCTATGGCAAACTGACAGGAGCGTCGCAAGTCTTATGCAATGACACGTATAAGGACACGCTCCCCCGCGCAGAGTGTGCCGAGGTTTTAGAAAAAGGCATCTTCTACACCATCAAAGAGTTCCGCGACTTCTTGGACAACATGGAGAATATCGGATCCGACGATACGATGTATTCAAGAGCCCGCGGCATCTATATCAGTAATGATAAGATCCTCGTAGTCTTTATTTCTGAAGTAGGAGCCAACAAGATAATCAAGATCTCTTCCACCGCCGAGAAAAGGCTGCTGGTCAAGATCAAGACCTTAAGCAAAATCACTCAAGCCTATAGGAAGCTTCCCGAGCTGAGTAAAAAGAAGAGAAACCCTGCCACCGGAGAAATGATCGTGACGCAAATGGTCGAGTCTCATCCGTACGCCCTGGTCATCTCCGATGGAGACTCGCTGGTCTATTCGATGGCCACGGGAAATCCGCGAGGCATCATAAAGGGAAAAGATAAGATGCTGGTAAAAGACGCCACCGTAAAAAACAGCAAAGATAACGCCTGGGGCAATACGACCTGGCTTAAAGGAAACGGCTCCGTCTTCCCCCGCGTCTTCGTCACGCCCTGTACGCCTTACGGCATCGGATCGCTCGGTTATCTCTGCCATACCTCATCCGAGGAATGGGCAGTGGCATCAAGAGCGCTGTTTGCCTCAAGCGAGAGATTTGAGATCGACAGCTTCGATCCGATCTACCCCGCCTATGAAAAAGGGGAATGGTCACGCAAATCGATCTTCATGCCTGTGTTTGAAGTAAACGAACTCTACAGTATCGCTACCGCAAAATACACCCCGACCTTCCTTACATATTCCGATATGCTCAACGCGATCTCCCACTCAATCAGAAAAGAGACCGCCTACTACAATGCGGACACCATGGAGATCTTCGATCCTGATGAAGTCATCATCTACGATGAATACGGCTATCCCAAGGGCTATCACATGCTGGAGGAGGTCTTGAGGCAAATGGGCCTTCAATGCGCCAAGAAAGATCTCAACGCTCTCCCCGCGCTTCAGGGTTATACCTTCAACAAGTTTTATAACGAAGTCGCCCGAGGCAGGATTGACATCCAGCTTCTGATTCCCTCATTGCCAACAAAGAAACTTGAGCAGAAAGAGGAAGAACCCAAACGTTTTAGAACAAGCGTCCTTGGAATGAGAATGGGCGAGAAGTTCATCAACAAGATCAAGAAGGCCGCCAAGCTTCACGACACAACGGTGAGCTCCTACATCAAGGGACTCATCCATGAGCAGGTCAACGAAGATGCTGAACTCTATGATCAGCGGATCAGGGAAGCCAAGAGAAAGGCCCGCGTGAAAGAATAAAACACCCCCGAAAAAATACCGTATACAAAATGTATCCGACTGTGGTACCATGTAATCGAAAAACAGGAGGACGTTTTGCATGAAATCCACAAAAAGCAAAGTGAAAAAAAGAGACGGTATTGTTTTTACGGCAGGCAAGGTCTTCAGCGAAGATTCCTACAAACACATGCGAGCCTACCAGGATTCCTATGAGAAGAGCAAATACAGACGCTTTAATATGCGCATGAGATTTGATGAAGATAATGACATAATCGAATTCCTGGAAGGACAGACCAACCTCTACGAATATCTGCGCAAGATCATCAGAGCCGATATGAAAAAGAAGGGCATCAAGACCAATGACGAGGCGACCGTCCTGCTTAATCCTGACGGTAAGACCAGAAGGATTACGGCAGCGACTGCCGAAAAGAAAAAGACAACCAAGAAGAAATAACACAATCGCATACAGGCACATACATTACAGGACGCATAAGCTGCGCCCTTTTATTTTGCAAAAGAAGCAAAAGAAGGAGAAAGACACATGTACGTTATTCACAACAGCAGTGAAAAATCAAAAGAGTATGTTTCGCAGGATGATCTTCAATACGTGACAGGAAAGAAGATCAGGAAACT
>JAFWKS010000228.1 GCA_017511325.1 Erysipelotrichaceae bacterium | reverse complement strand
TCAATGGAACAGTGTTGGATGATGTAGCTGTCGCACTTAAGGCAGAGAACTATACCATCGAACATTACGGGCTTAACAGAGAGCCTTTGACCATGGATGAGTATCTTCACATCTTTACTTTTCCGGTCAAAGACTACTATGAAAAAGTCGGTTTTGACTGGAACAAGTATTCCTATAAGGAAGTTGGCCGTTACTGGTTCGACTGGTATTGTGCACTCAAACCGGAATACAGGATCTATGATGGTGTTATAGAACTGCTTGAAGAAAACAGGAAAAAGGGCATCAAAAACATCCTGCTCAGTGCTTCAAGCCTTGTGGAGCTCAAAAAACAGCTGGATGAACTCGGGATAGCTCATTACTTTGATGAAGTGCTGGGACTTGGTGATATCTATGCCGGATCAAAGGAAGAGATCGCAGTCAACTGGGCTAAAGATAAAAACAAGGAAGAATGTGTCATGTTAGGGGATTCTTTGCATGATCTTGATGTTGCCAGAGCAATGGGGATCAGATGTATCCTGATCGCCAAAGGCCATCAGGCCAAGGATCTGCTGGTCAAGGAATGCGATGAAGTCGTTGATGACATCAGAGAGGTTAAGATATGAGGATCGGACAATCAAAGGATATTCATAAGCTTGTTGAAGGAAGAGACCTGATCATCGGGGGTGTAAAGATCCCTTATGAAAAAGGACTTCTCGGTCATTCTGATGCGGATGTGCTGCTGCATGCGATCATCGAATCATTGATCGGAGCCATGGGACTAAAGGATATCGGGACCCATTTTCCTGATACAGACCCAAAATATAAAGGGATCTCATCGCTGCTGCTTCTTGATCATACCTATGAACTGCTGGTAGAAAACGGCTATAAAGTCGTCAATATCGATTCACTGATCAATATTGAAAAACCGAAGATGGCGCCTTATATCGATGAGATGCGCAAAAACATCGCTGAACATCTGCATATCGATGTCTCCCAGATCAATGTCAAAGCTACAAGAGGCGAAGGCTTGGGCTTTGTCGGCAGAGGCGAAGGAGCGATCGCTGAAAGTGTATGCCTGATCGAAGAGATCTAAGCAAACTAAAAGCCAATTCAGATCGAATTGGCTTTTATGATTATCTTTTTTTAGATCTTGTTGTCGCATCCGAGAACATCGACGATCTTGTGTTTGACAAGCTGCTTGATGTTTTCTCTTGCAGGTTTCAGATATTCTCTTGGGTCGAACTTTTCAGGATGTTCATTGAAGAACTTACGGATTGTACCAGTCATAGCCAGACGCAGGTCTGAGTCGATGTTGATCTTGCAGACAGCCATCTTTGAAGCCTGTCTTAACTGTTCCTCTGGAACACCGACTGCATCAGGCATCTTGCCGCCGTTTTCATTGATGATCTTTACCCATTCCTGTGGAACAGATGAAGAACCGTGTAAAACGATCGGGAAGCCTGGAAGTCTTCTGGAAACTTCTTCAAGAATGTCGAATCTTAGTGGAGGTGGGACCAGAATGCCTTCTTCATTTCTTGTGCACTGTTCAGGTTTGAACTTGTAAGCACCATGAGAAGTACCGATAGCGATAGCTAATGAGTCACAGCC
>JAFWKS010000227.1 GCA_017511325.1 Erysipelotrichaceae bacterium | reverse complement strand
TCATTGATGATCGTTTCATCTTCCATAAGTATGTATTCTTCGTTTTCCGAAAGGAATTTCCGGATCAGTTTTTCATTCTCTTTCTTATTCAGCGTACAAGTCGAATATAAAAGTATGCCCCCGTTCATCAGCATCTCGTCCATTGAAGAAAGAAGCTGATACTGCAGGATCTGCAGTTCATCAAGATCTGCAGGTTTTATATGGAATTTAAGATCCGGTTTTCTGCCGATAACGCCCAATCCAGAACACGGCGCATCAAGCATTATTTTATTGAACCTGAGATTGATCGCATCCTTGATATCTCTGCCATCAAGGTTGAGATAATTTATATCGTAGAAGCCCAGTTTTTCTGCCATCTGTTTGATGAGCTCCACTCTGTGCTGATGCAGATCATTCGCATAGCAGTTGCGCGGTTTCAGTATATCCAGACAATTGAACAGTTTTGAACCCGGTGCACAGCAGACATCGAGCAGTGTATCTTTTTCCTTGAGGTCAAGATGCTTATAAAGAGTACCTGAATTGACATCCTGGACATAGAAAAAACCGTTGCGGTATTCCCTGGTCTTTAAAAGATTGTATTTTGAAGAAAAACTGTCATCATTTATAACTTGTATATCTAGATGTCTCAGATCATCAAAAGTACATTTTCTTTTGTTTATTCGGTAATATGTCTCTGGTATCCTTTGGTATACTGCGAGGATCTTATTGAAATCCTCTTCTCTATACTGCCTGCTTAAAAGATCATAGATCCATTTTGGCAGACAGGCATTGACATCGGGATCCATGCTCCGTTTGAGCGAAGTATGTTTATGAAGCAGAACATTGATGAACGCCTTCTCGTATTTATTGCGGCCTAAAGAAACGTATTCGTTATTCACGACATAGTCTTCCTGTCTTAAGACGAATCTTTCAAACATGGCCATGCACAGGATAAGCCTTACCCGCAAGGATGTTTTGGCGTCGATATCTTCTTTAAACTGAAAGTTTAAGAATTCGAATTTTCTTAAAACACCATTGACAAGATTCGTCACAAAAGCCCGCTTGATCGGCTCGATACGATTCAATTCTTTGCGCATCAAAAGATTTGAATACGATTCATCGGCGATAGTCTTGTTTAGGATATTTAATGCGAGTTCTCTCTGTTTCATTCTAGATATAATGGATCAACATCAATTTTAACATGCGAAAGATTAGATTCTGCAGTGTATGTATCGATTATTGCCTGCAGATCATTGATTATGCCGATCAGATCTCTGTCCATGATCAAGATCCTTGTCCTGAAAAGCTTCTGGATCCTGTTGAGACTGTATGGCCTATATTTCTTATATCTGACAGGCTCAAGCAGTTCAGACATCCTGTTTACAGATCTTTCAAGTCTTGCTTCACTTGTATCAGAAAGGATGATCTCTACGATATGTGAATAAGGCGGATACTTTGTCTTGTTTCTGAAATTCATCTCAATGTTGTAGAAATAATTGTAATCCTGATTGAGTACGGCTTTTAAGGCATAGTGTTCAGTATTGAAAGCCTGGATCAGGACCTTGCCCTTGACATCGGCCCTGCCTGATCTTCCTGAAGCCTGCATGAGCAGATCGAAAGTCACCTTGGCAGAATTGTAGTCCTGATGCATAAGGCCTGCATCGGCATTTAAAATACCGACCAGCGTCACGTCAGGGTAATCGAGTCCTTTGGCGATCATCTGTGTGCCGATCAGGATATCGATCCTGTGTTCTTCAAACCGCTTAAGGATCTTGCCGTGTGCGCCTTTCTTTCCTACTGAATCTCTATCCATTCTGGCGATATTTGCCTCAGGAAAGTATTTTTTCAGTTCTTCTTCTACCCTTTTGGTCCCAAAGCCGTAGAAGATCAAAGAATCCTCATGACAGTTCGGACAGACTTTTGGAAGCTCATAAGTCCTGCCACACTGATGGCATTTAAGTAATCCCAGATCCTTGTGATAATTCAAAGG
>JAFWKS010000226.1 GCA_017511325.1 Erysipelotrichaceae bacterium | reverse complement strand
TTTCCTCCTTAAATCGATCATTAGTCTCATTTGTGGGCTAAACAAAATAGGACTAAGCTTCAAAAACCCTTTATTTGCCGAGTCTTTTGAATTTAGTCCTATTATTCCATACGCATCCAGTACAAGCAGATCGAAGCTCTTATAGTAGCGGTACAATTGATGCGTCGTACAGATGATCAGATCACCGCTTAGTCTGTCGTGATGGCCGCCATAGACGCTTATCACATCTGCCTTAGAGAAGATCTTTTTGAAACGCTTTTCCAGTTCGATCACTACTTCCTTTCGCGGTATGGCATAGGCTACCTTCATTCCGCTGCTAAGAAAATAGCTGATGCTCTGAATCGAGATCTCCGTCTTTCCTGCACCGCAGACCGCATGAAGCAGAATATCACCGTATTTAAGATTTTCAAGACAGGCATTCGATGCAGCGATCTGGGTCTTGGTCAAAGGATAGTCGAATCTGTATTCACCGGCTTCATCGTTTATCTCATAGGAAAAAGTCTCCGGTTCTTCCTCCAGGAGGACTCTTGAGTATCTGATGCACTTGCGGCAATAATATCCCTTATGGCCCTTATAAAAATACTGCGGGTCTTTATTTCCACATCTAAAACATTCCATCAGCTTTCATTCATTATGTCCCTCATAAGTCGAAATTCCTTAAACATTCATAATGATTTAGAATAAAGGTATGGAAAAACTTCCACAGAGCTATCTTGATGAAGCCAAGATCATCTTTAAAGATGAATATGACGACTACCTCACCTCACTGTCAGCCATTCAGGTGAATGGCTTAAGAATCAATACGCAAAAGATATCGGTAGCTGACTTCAAAAAGATATCACCATTCAAATTAAAAGAGATCCCGTGGACCGATGATGGTTTCTATTTCGATCAAAATGAACATCCGGCTAAACATCCGTATTATTACGCAGGGCTCTACTATATTCAGGAACCAAGTGCAATGCTGCCGGCGCAGAGTTTGCCGATCGAAGAAAACGATATCGTCCTGGATGCCTGTGCAGCTCCTGGAGGCAAATCCCTCAAGCTCGCGGATAAACTCAACGATACGGGGATCCTGTTTTCCAATGATATCTCTGTAAGCAGAGCTCAGATCCTTTTAAGCAATCTTGAAAGACACGGAGTGAAAAACAGTTTCGTCATGGCTGAAGATCTTTTGAAAATGGACAGATTCAAAAACTGTTTTGACAAGATCCTGCTTGATGCCCCTTGTTCAGGACAGGGAATGTTTCGCAAACAGCCGGAACTCATAAAATCATATATCGAAAAAGACAGCGATTATTATGCCCCGCTTCAGAAGCAGCTCATATGCAAAGCCGTTGAAATGCTTAAAGAAGGCGGCATGATGGTCTACAGTACCTGCACCTTCTCAATAAAAGAGAACGAGGATGTGATCGAATATGCCCTTGAGAAATATCCGCAGCTGAAAGTCGTTAAGTTGAAGCACCAAGAAGGATTTGTCTCAGGACTGACTGATAAGACCAGAAACTGTGTCAGATTATATCCGCATAAGATCGAAGGTGAAGGTCATTTTGTTGCCCTGCTTCAAAAAGGCGATAAAAAAGAAAACAAAGAGATAAAAACCAAAACAGCAAACAAACCTGATGATCTCTTCCTTAAAGATCTCGAAATGCCTTTCAGCAATGGTCGATTCATAAAAAGAGAAAACAAACTGTATTTTGAACCTGATCATTTTTTCGATCTGAAAGGTCTAAGAGTTTTAAGATCCGGGCTTTATCTTGGCGAATACAGACATGATCGTTTTGAGCCTTCCATTGCTCTTGCACTGGCCTTAAAGGAAAAGGAGTATAAGAATACTATCAGCCTTTCGATCGAAGATGAGCGAGTCTTAAAATACCTCAGGTGCGAAACCATAAATGTCTCAGAATTCGAAAAGGAAGGATATGTGCTGATAGCTGTTGAAGGCCATCCTCTGGGTTTTGGCGTAGTCAATAAAGGGATCCTTAAAAACAAGTATCCGGCCAATTACAGATATAAATAATACGGCTAATGCCGTATTATTTATTCTTCAGTGATCTCATTAACTTCAACAACAAATACCGAAGCCACGTTGTTGTTTTCATCTACCGTGATCTGTACAACATCGCCGGTTTTAAGATCACTAACAGTTCCGCTTGATCCGTCAGACAGCGTAACCTGTGCTCCCTTAAGATCGATACTGGCGGTCTGTGATTTCTTCTTGAATGTGTACACTGTACTGTTTAGCTTCATGTCTTTCATCTGAGGCATCATGCTGTCACCTTCGCCAGTCATCTGACCAGGATCGCCCTGAGGCATCTGGCCTTCAAAGCCTTCAGGCATCTGCGGTCTTTCGCCTTCTAAGCCCTCCGCTTTTTCAGGTCTTTCACCTTCTGTCATCTCTGGTCTGTTTCCGCTTCGCGGGCCAAACTGGCCTGGCATCTGGTCGTTGGATCCTGCCGGAGCTTCGCCCTTAAGATCTTCAGGCATCTGTCCATCAAAGTCTTCCGGTAACTCAGGCTGTTCGCCATCTTCAAACTGCGGCATCTGCTGCAGATCATCTTTCATCTCATCATTATCAGCTTTTTTCAGTTTCCCCAGCTGCAGATAAACTGTAGTATCATCTATCTCACTGATCTGGCCTGTCAGTATCTTGCCTGCATAGTTTTCACGTTTTTCCGCAATCACTGCAGAACAGGCACTTAAAGAAACAAGCAGAGTTAAGACAAAAATCATTTTGAACATCTTCTTCATTGAATAGTTCCTCCTTTGATGATATTTATCTTAACTGTGTCATGTGAACTGTTACTGAATTCTATCTGAACTTAAGGTAAAGAAAAACATCTTCCATAAAGGAAGATGTTTTAACGCAATCCGTAGATAATTAACGCTTAGAGTACTGAGGTCTTCTACGAGCTCCTCTTAAGCCGTACTTCTTACGTTCCTTAGCACGAGAATCACGTGTTAAGAAGCCTGCTTTCTTTAATACAGGTCTGAAGTCTTCGCCGACTTCCAGTAAGGCTCTAGAGATACCATGTCTCATAGCACCTGCCTGACCTGTCATACCGCCACCGTAGACATTGATGAAGATGTCATACTGACCATCTGTACCTGTTTCTACCAGTGGAGATTTTACTACCATTCGCAAGATTTCCTGTGGCAAGTATTCTTCGAGAGTTTTTTCACCGACCATAATCTTGCCTGTACCAGGTGTCATATAGACACGTGCTACAGAAGATTTACGTCTTCCAGTTCCAAGGTAAGTTACATTTGTTTTCTTTTTAGGCATTGAATTTCTCCTTATTTAAGCTCAATTGGTTTCTGAGCGGTATGAGGATGCTCAGCACCTTCGTAGACATACAAGTGAGTTCTCATACGATCACCTAACTTGTTGTGTGGAAGCATACCTTGAACTGCTTTTTCCACTAACTCTACTGGATACTCTCTCTTCATCTTACCGATAGATCTTGACTTGAGTCCACCTGGGAACATTGAATGGTGGTAGTAGATC
>JAFWKS010000225.1 GCA_017511325.1 Erysipelotrichaceae bacterium | reverse complement strand
GAGTTTTTCTTTGAGTATCTTTTTGTACAGTTCGCCATTGAGCCTGCTGATCAGATAGACGTTGGCTCTGTCTATATCATCTTCGATCAGAAGTTCACCATAATGGGGATCGTCGTCCTTCAGCATCACGTTGCAGTAATACTTCCTGCAGTCTTCAATGCATTCGGGGTGAAGATAGGCTATCATCGCCGCCGGATCAGCCATATCCAGGCAGTCTTCTTCGAAGCGCTGTCTGTTCAGCTCCAGCAGCTGTCTGTTGCATCTGATCATGAAAGATGAAAGCGGACTTAAGCTGCTAAGTTCATCGATGTCGTCCTGATCAAGGATACATTCGCCAAGACATGCCTCCCAGGAAACAAAATAGAGGTTATCGAGTTTCAGATCCAGCAGGATCTGACATGCTTCAGGATCCTGAAAGATATTGAATTCCGCAAATTCGCTCATGTTTCCTTCACCGAAGCCCTGGGAAGCCATGCACAGGATCTTTCCGGCCTTCCTTAAAAGATCCGGGCGCTTCATTGCGACTCTGCTCAGATTGGTCAAAGGGCCAAGTGCCACGATGTCGATCACATTCTCCTCATGACCTTCAAGTGCTTCAATGATCATTTCGACGCCATCACCCTGATCATGTTCAAGCGTATAATCAACCAGTCCCAGATCGCCCATCCCATCTTCGCCATGGGTATCAGCTGAGCCTATGAATCCTCTTTTCAGCGGTCTTTTTTCGCCGATATAAACCGGCGGATGATATGCATCGACCAGCTTGAGGACTGTCAGAGTATTGGCGGCAGCCTGTCTGGCTGAAACGTTTCCAACCAGCGTCGTGAACATCACGATCTCATAGGCATATTCTTTCAAAGCAATGGCTATCGCCATCGCATCGTCGGATCCGCAGTCTGTATCAATAATCAGTTTTCTTCTTTCCATAATCTAAAAACAGTCAAACACAATCATAGCATAGATATCTTCTTTTTGATAAAAGAAAAACGGTCACTAGGAACCGTTATGCATCAATGCAAGCATTTTTTCTCTGAGGATCTCGTTTTCTTTATCGAGGTTTGCATCCTTTTCAATATGATAAGGCTTGCCGATATAGACCTTATAGTCATCAATAAACGGCCGACCTTTGCTTTGCAGGATGATCGGTACGATCGGTACCCCTAGCTTGCTGGCCATGCTTACGGCACCATACTTGAACGCAAGCAGATCTCCCGGTTTATTCCTGTTTCTTGTGCCCTCAGGGAAGATGGCGATCACTTCGCCCTGCTTGAGCGCATATTCCGAAGCCAGGATGGTGTTATGAGAGTTTCCTTCACGGTTGACAGGAATCGCTGCCATCGTGCGGTATAAAGAACCAAGCGCTGATTCAAGAAGCTCTTTCTTAGCCAGGAACCTGACGATTCTCTTTGTGGATATGATCACAAAGACCGGATCAGGCATATGGATATGATTCACCGCAAGGATCACTCCGCCCTTTTCAGGAATATTCTCTTTGCCGATGATCTTTGCTCTGTATACCAGGCGAGCCAGCGGGATCATGATATGACGCAAGATATGATAACCCGCATGCTTTTTTCTGACGTATTTTTCAATAAACTCTTCAGAGCTGATTTCAGTATCTACCATAGAAATAATATTGTAATACAAATGCTATGTTATTCTCAATTTTCTAGACTATCCGGCTATTTTGCCGATCAGATCGTATTCCCTGTAATCGGTGATCGTGACTTCATAGAAATTGCCGACCTTGAGTTCATCTTCACTTCTGATATAGATGACCCCATCAATCCCATCCGGCGCGGACATGTAGGATCTGCCGATATATCGATCAAACAGCGGTTCATATCTTTCGATCAGCGTCGTATAAGTCTTGCCCAGACGCGACTGGTTCTTCTTTTCAGCGATCTCCTGCTGGACCATCATCAGTTTTTCATATCTTTCCTGTTTGAGTTCTTCAGCGACCTGTTCGTCCATATCATAAGCTGCAGTGTCTTCTTCTGCAGAATAGGTAAAGGCGCCCAGTGAATCAAATTCGATCTCTTTGACCATATCGATGGTGTTGTTGAAAGATCCTTCATATTCATGAGGGAAGCCGACGATCATCGTCGTCCTGATCACCGCGGCAGGGAAATACTTTCTTATCAGAGCGATCTTGTCTTTGATGAGCGAGACAGTACCTCTTCTGTTCATCAGCTTGAGGATCCTGTCATCGCCATACTGGACCGGGATATCAAAATACGGAAGGACCCTTTCACAGTTCTTCATCTGTACAAGCAGTTCTTCTTCGATCTCGTCCGGATACATGTAGAGGATCCTGATCCATCTGAAAGGAAGCTTGTCCAGTTCTTTGATCAGTTCCTTCAAGGCGAAATGACCGTATATATCATGACCATAGTAGGTGCTGTCCTGAGCTACGACGTTGAGCTCCTTCACTCCTGCTTCAAGAAGCTGTCTGGCCTGCATGACCAGTTCTTCTATCGGATAGGAATGACAATTGCCTCTGATCAAAGGGATCGCGCAATAGGCACAGCGATTGTCACAGCCATCCGAGATCTTCAGATAAGCCGTATAGGAATTGTTGGCGAGCTTGCGGCTCTTGCCATAGGAAGTCGTGAACTTGTGATCAAAGAGCTTCGACAAGAGTTCAGGCAGTTTCGGATAGTCTTCGATCTTCACAAAAAGATCGACTTCCGGAAATTCCTTCAGACAGTCTTCAAAATAGCGCTGAACAAAACAGCCGGTAACGATCAGTTTCTTAAGTTTGTCGTTCTTGTATTCAGCGATCTCTAAGATCGTATCTATCGCTTCCTGCTTGGCACTCAAGATAAAGCCGCAGGTGTTGATAAGGATCGCATCACATTTCTTCAGATCATATTCATACTCAAAGAACGGATCATCGAAAAGGGCGATGATGTTTTCTGAATCGACCAGATTTTTGGCACAGCCTAAAGAGATAAAACCTATTTTCATGAATTCACCAGCTCCGTAAGATTATTTGCCCATTTATAACTGTTGTAGCGCTTCAAAGTCAGGAAGAATCTGACGACCTGTTCGATCTGGCACAGCAAAACCAGATCTACGACATCTTTGATCCCCATGTATACGCCGCCAAAAGCCAACGGAATGCCTACAGCATACATGATGCCCGAATCGAGCAGATTGTAGACCTTCGAATCTCCTCCTGCCTTGAGCGTACAGAACATGACGTATGTGAAGACTCTCAAGAACGCCTTAAGTCCGTATACGAACAGAAGCTTCATACAGGAGTCATAAATGATCGGATCAGTTATATTGTACAGCTTCAGAAATGACGGGCTTAAAATGACCATAAAGGCCCATAGAGCCAGTCCTACGACAAACGACATGCCCAGATGATACCTCGATTCTTCTTTGGCCTGTTCGATGCGCCCTTCGCCAAGAAGCGTCCCGACCAGGATCGATACTGCTTCGCCATAACCCCAGCAGATGAACAGAGCCAGGGAAAGGATCTCTGAACCTATATAGACAGCTTCCATCGAAGCTGTTCCCAGCATGCCGTAGGCCTTGTTGAAAAGCGACTGGCCAAAACCGAACAGAATCTCGTTGAAACAAATCGGCAGGATCTTCTTGATGAACGGTTCGATGAAATTCGCATCAAAGTCAAACATTTCCTTGATACCAAGATAAAAGACCGGACGATCTTTCAAAGTGTATATGACCATGCCGATGCAGCAGATGATCTCTGTAAGCAGTGCCGCATAACCGGCGCCTACTATCCCCATCTTGAAGACAAAGATGAACAGATAGTTGTTCAAAAGATTGAGCACGACATAGCACGCTGATTCGATAAAAGTGAGCTTTGTTTTGTGCATGCACTGATACATCGTCTTAAACGAGATCGTCAAGCAGAGAAAAAACTGCGAAGGTACTGCCAGTCTTAAATATGCCAGTGAATAATCGACCAAAGACAGATCATTAAGATAAAACAGCAAAAACTCTCTGCCAAAGCCGAATACGGCAACGTTCCAGATGAGGGCGTTGATCATGGAAAGGATGATGAAAGCACCCTGGGCCTTGGCCATGTTTCGATACTGTTTGGCTCCAAAAAACTGTGCTCCAAACAAAGCAGCACCCGCTTCGATGCCCCAGAGGATGTAGTTGTGAAGATTCAGGATGTTGTGGGCATTACCGATGGCGGTGACCATCCCGATGGATGAAACCATGATCGAAGCGATGATGTTGCGGGCATTCAAAAGAAGCTGCGACATCGCGCAGGGAAAGGCGATCCTGATGACCTTTTTATAGAAATATTCGTCTCCGATGTAATCCTTGATCTTCATATTTTTAAAAGAAACAGACTTATTGGGTCTTGTTTCTCTGATTCTGTTTATATCTTTCTATTCTTTCTTCCTTGAT
>JAFWKS010000224.1 GCA_017511325.1 Erysipelotrichaceae bacterium | reverse complement strand
TTTATCGACTCCGAGCTTCATCAGGATCCTGGCGATGTACTCGTGTCTTTCATACATCGTAAGGGCAATACTCTTTCCCTGTTCTGTCAATTCGATGGCATTGTCATTGATTTCGATATACCCGTCGCTTTCCAGCTGCCTTAAGGCAATTGAGACGGTAGGGCGGGAAAAGCCGAGATAGTTTGCCAGATCGATAGCTCTGACGGTTCCTTTATCCAATGAAGTGATATAGACAGCTTCCAAATAATTCTGAATTGTTTCTTCCTTCTTCATAAGATAATCTTAACACATCAAAACAGCATATTAAGGTTAGTTAGTTCTAACGTTTATTTGAGGGCTTTGATGATGCTGTTTGCGGCAATTGCGCCGTCATTGCAGGCTGTGACGACCTGTCTTAGATCCTTTACGATACAGTCCCCGGCAGCATAGATGCCTTTGACCGCGGTGGACATGTCATCGTTTGCGATGATATAGCCTTTTTCATCGAGGATAGACTGATCAAGGAAATCGGTGCATGGATCAGCTCCGATATAAGGGAAGATCCCTGCACAGTCGAGCGTTCTTGTTTCACCTGTTTCAACATCCTTTATCTTTAAACCGGTGATTCTGTCGTCTTCGATCCTTAAAGCTTCAGGAACGACTTTGGTGATGACCTCGATCTTTTCGTTGGCCTTGACCTTGTCGACGATGCTGGCTTCAGCTCTGAAGACATCTCTTCTGAGGATTATCGTGACCTTGTTGACCAAAGATGCCAGATACAGTGATTCTTCAAGAGCGGAATTGCCGCCGCCGATAACGACGACGTCCTTTTTACGATAGAAGAAGCCATCACATACAGCACAATAGGAAATGCCTCTTCCGGTATACTTATCTGCTTCCGGAAGATCCAGAGTCCTCTCTTTGGTTCCGGTTGCGACGATCAGTGTTTTTCCTTCGTATTCGCTTTTATCGGCGAGCACGACTTTCTTGTTTTCACCGTCAATGACCTTTTCGACATTGCCACTGATAAGCTTGGCTCCGAATTTCTGACCGTGTTTGGTCAGCTGATCAGCCAGTTCGATCCCGGCGATCTTTTCAATGCCTGGATAGTTTTCTATTTCGTAAGTCTTTGAAAGTTTTCCGCCATTTACTCCGCCTTCGATGATCAGCACCGAAAGGTTGGCTCTTGAAGCGTAGATCGCAGCAGTCAGGCCGGCAGGGCCTGCGCCGATAATAATTACGTCATATATTTCTTGCATAACAGTTATTTCTCCTACAGACTGATTATAACCCAAATTATATCGTAAGCGATATAATTATGCTTCTAACTGGACGCAGTCATACAGTTCGACATACCATTTTCCTCTGTCATAGTAGAGATGTCTGACTTTGTTGGACGAGAAAACACATGTAAAGCGCAGACCAGATCCGCCCACTTTCAAAGAAGCCCGCGGACAGACTTCCTTTATCCTGGTTATAGGTATCTTTTTGTTTTCGCCCCAGATCAGATAAAGAGGCTTGATGTTGCCGCCTTTATCGTTGAGGCAT
>JAFWKS010000223.1 GCA_017511325.1 Erysipelotrichaceae bacterium | reverse complement strand
CAGGTGGCCGACATTGGACAGATGGATGCCGTTTTCGATGTAGCATAAAGCTTCTTTATAATCTACTGCGACCGCGCCCTTGAATCCGATTTTCATCAGTTCCCGGCCGATGAGCGGATTTCTGCCGATCTGCTTCAGCATGAAATAAAGCTCTACTCCATAACTGTCCGCCTCTTTCTTCATTTCTTTGGCATTATAAAGGATGCTGTCAAGATCCAGAACGTAGGTATCCGGCAGCAGTATCCCTTTCTGATGCAACTTAAATGCGCATTCGATGAGCTTCGGATTTCTTTCTATCAGTTTTTCCAGAAACATCTTGTCCTCCTGTCTTAGATCTGAGGATTGTTGACGATCCTTGCCGGGTTGTCCGCCAGGAACTTGTGAATAATCTCTTCCGGAAGTCCGTATTCTCTCATCAGCGGAACGACGCTGTCCATGACGGCCAGATAGCCTTTTCCGTCGAAAGAAGTGAAATAGGTATGTCTGGAGATGTCGTTTGACAGTACCAGGTGATCTGCGAATCCGGCTTCACTCAGTTTCAAAGCATTCATGGCTCTGGTCTCGTCCGGCATGTATGCGGTCTTGCCGCAGGTATCGAAGGCGATATTGACGCCCTGTTTCAGAAGAGAGAGATGATACTCCGGATCGTCGATCAGGTCCTGATGTCCCAGGATGATCTTATCGGGCTCGACACCTTCCTTCAAAAGGATATCTATCGTCTCCTTCGCGGCGATCCTTCCGGTATGGGTCGATACCGCAAAACCGGTCTTCTTCGCAGCCAGTCCCGCCGCTTCCAGAATCTTCCTTTCGTTCCCTACAAAACCCTTCGAACTTGATGCGATTTCCGCGATCAGACCCGCTCTGATACCGGTTCCGTCTATCCCTTCCGTCAGATCTCTGATATATACTTCCGCAATCTCTTCTTTGGTGGCGTCATTCAGCCATTCCGGATGATATTCCGAGAGATAGAAACCCGTGGAACAGACAATATTCAGACCCGTCTTCTCGCTGATCTCCTTCAGCTTCCTGACATCTCTTCCCATATCGTTGGTGGTCACTTCAAAAGCGCTTTGGATACCCTGATCCATGGCCTTTCTGATTTCCGGAACGACTTCATCGACATCCAGAATATAAGAATAGCCGTCCTTGCGGATCCGATCCAGATCCACGATGAAATGCTCATGCGCCAGTGTTAAACCGAGCTCATCGGAGCTCATATCTTTTAATATCGTACGAATCATCAGTATTCCTCAAAACACAGGCATTCCTTTCGGAATGCCTGTTCTTTCTTTTTTATTCCGGCTTTCCTTCGGCCTTGTCTGTCAGTGCTTTGACTAGAGCAGGAACGACCTGTTCGGTATGCGATTTCACATAACCAAAAGCCTTATGATTTCCCGCATAGACCATATGCCGGATCTGCTTCTCGTTCGGGCAGTTGCCCTGCTTGGATACGACCAGACAGTTTCCGTAGCCCAGAACCATGATTGCCGTAGCCAGCGAACCGCCGCCTCCGGTCATGCAGCTGCCAAGATAGTAATCCATCTCGCCAGCCTTGACTTTTCTTGCCGCAACCATATCCGGATCTACAAAGGTCTCGACCTGATCCGCAAAATCCTTGTCGATGATCTGTTTTGTCTGCGTAGCAGTCAAACCACAACATTCAATCTTCATAAGAAAGCCTCCTTTAAAACGATTATAAGTTTACGATGTGTAACAGTATAGCCAGGTTGTACAGCAGACCTACGGCAACAGCTGCCAGAGGACCTACAGCGGACTTAGGAACACGCTGACCGGTTACTTCATTCAAAGTATAGAAGCCGCCGACCATCATCAGACCTACAGCACCCCAGATTGCATTACCGGCCATGAAAGCACCGATCGTAAGAGCCAGAGTCGTACAAGAGATCATGGCATCACGAATGTGATCGCCACACTTGGTCAGTTCCGGGAACTTGGATAAAGCCTTACCTAACAGACCAAGCAGCTGAATCTCGATGAACTCTACAGCGAAACCTGCAACAGGAGCCAGGAACCACATGGAATCCGGTACCATTGCACCAACCAGCATGACGGCAGTCAGACCTACGGCCTGATAAACGCCTGTAGCCAGAGCGGTAGAAACGATCAGCGGAATAAACGCGAAGATTACACCGATCATAGCCAGATAGAAGATGTTCATGTCACCGGCCGTGATAGCGGAAGCAAGGATGACCGGCTGATAAGCCTGAGCCAGGATCTTGATGCCTAAGGCGTTGAGAGCGCCCTGTACGCACAGATAGATCCAGTTCTTCTTGATTCTTTCAGCGTTCTTGGTGAAGATGTTTTCTTCTTCTTCAGTCGTCTCGATCGCTTCAGCATTCTTGGATGCCTGTACGGCATTGACAACTAGGCAGATCATGCCTGCCAGCATGGCAAATGTGTAAGGATACAGAGCCATTGAAGTCTGGCCGATCTGTACGCTTCCTACGACTGTGCAGAAAATGTAGACAATACCCGTAACGACTGCAGCAACGATGCCCTTCTTAGCTCCGAACTGACCGGCTATGGCAATTGCCGGATACATGCAGAAGATAGGAAGAACAGGACTCGTGATGTTTGTCAGGTCATTCAGGAAGTTGTATGGCAGACCGTTGAACAATGCACCGATAGCCTGTGTACCATAGGCACAAAGCAGACCATACGCAGCACCCAGAGCCAGAGCTACATACTTGTTAGGTGACCATGCACCGATACAGTCCGTAGCGATCAGGATCAGGTGGCAGGCGATCAGTCCTGTGCCCAACCACTGGTTGAAACCAGCCATGACCCAACCGAAACCCATGCCGGGAACGACAACGGCGAATTCAGGACGGGTCATTCTGCCTTCCATGAGTTCAGGGAAGACAGGTCTAGCGCCATCGTTGAAGTTGGAGATGCACATGTGGGAAAGCAAGCTTGCCCACGCTGCGATCGCTACCAGAACGACAGTTCTAAGCAGTTGTGGAAATACAAAATTTGTAACCATTTTTTTACCCCTTCTTTTGAATCATTAATCGTTTACTCGGTTTTGGAAGCGGTGTGCCATTCACCTGATTCCTTAAACTGAGCGATTAAATTATTTATATGAAGCAACGCATAACCCTGTTCTGTTTCGTTCAGCGGGTTATTTGTCGCATTCATAACTCTTTCAAGGATCTCCAGTGATTCTTCATAAGAATCCAGAGACCTCAGTTCATCCATGACGGCTTCCGGTACTTCATCGACTTCTTCATGAGTCACCAGTCTGCCATACGCCGCGCACAGATGCGCAATGAACGGAGCGGCATTCTCTTCTTCCAGTACGACGCCGTATTCCTTCTTAAACAGATCAATCACTTTCAGGATATCCTCGATATCGTTATCGGTGATCATTCCGCCTTCTTTATATAAATCAAAACGATCCGTAAAATCCATCAGTTCCCTTTCT
>JAFWKS010000222.1 GCA_017511325.1 Erysipelotrichaceae bacterium | reverse complement strand
TCCTGCGGCACTATTTCCTTTGGATCTTTTCTAATAAAATAGATGGTCGCAAAGATCAGGATCAGTCCCAATACCGCCATCGCTATCTCCATTTTTATGATGCTTTTATTTCTCATATAATCAATTATAATATAGCTTTCATGTTTCCTGAAAACAACATCGGTAAGGATCAGTCTGCAGCAAGATGATCCATGAATTCCTTTGTTTTAGACCAGTATTTTATGCCCCAGTTATCAAAACTGTATTTATCCATGAATTCGTTGCATTCATAGTCTATATACCAGATCAGATCATCTTTAACGATGAAATTGGTCGGAAAATAATCGATATTAAGCCCATATGATTTGACTGTTTCTGCCATTTCTTTGACCTGTTTTATATACGGTTCTACAGAAACATCAGCTTTGATCAGCTCGAAAACAGTCGGTCCTTCAATGTATTCCTTGACGATTACTTCATCTTCCATATCTATCGCATACATTTCAGGGATCCTGATGCCTGTTTTTAAAAGACGCTCATAATCGTTTCTTTCAGCTTCGATCTTGTTTCCGAAACTGTAATAATCGCAGGGTTCATGATGGATCTGTTTGATGACTACAAGATCTCCTTTATTTTCCGCCAGATAAGAATAGCCGCCTTTGCCATGTCCCAGCAGTTTGATGATATTGTAGGTCTTATTGTTTACGATCTTATTTTCAAACATCTGGTTCTATGATCTTTTTTCGTCTTTCTTTAGGGAAAGCCACAAGGCATAGGCTGTTTCAAGGATCAGCAGAATAATGAACAGGACGATCACGTATACCGGGGTTACAGCAGCGCTTTCAAATATCCTGCTGCTGAGATCTATTGCCCCATGAATAAGGATCAGAGTCATAAGATCATCTGTTTTAGTGTATACTGTTCCAAACACAAAGCCGATCACAAAGGCATAGACAGTCTGGATCAAGGCCTGAAGCAGGTTTCCGTTTATGGCGTTACTTAAATGAGACAGAGCGAATAAAAGCGCCGATATCACAGCTATCATAAGAGGCTTCATGCCGTTTTCTTTAAGATGATAGATAAAGATATCCCTGAATAGTACTTCTTCCAAGACAGCCGGAGCTGCGGCCAGAATGATCATTTCAAGATCAGGAGCATTAAACGTTCCGCCAGTCATAAAATGATTGGCGATATTCCAGATGACGAATAGAAGAGCCGGCAGAGCGATCGCGATAGAGGAGAATTGTCTGTCTTTTTTAAAACAGTAAAGAAAGACCACGAACAGCAGACATCCGACTATGATGCGTGCCAGAGCCATTGTCAATTCGACTGGAAAATATAAGATCTGAAACGGAAGGGACGCAATAACTGTCAGGATGAAGCTGACGATGATCAGTATCAATTCGAAAACGATCGGTTTTCTTACAGCGAAGTTTTTCATATATGCATTACCTCTTTTTTTGTCATTATAACAATTCATGATGTTATACCAGAAGATCAAGATTCATAATCTTATGGATAAAATGTTTTAGATGCTGATCTTTTCTTCAAGCAGGGCATCACCGACATTCTTTATTAAAGTGACAAATTCTTCTGCGTGTTCTTTGGAAAGCTGCTTCATATCATATTGAAAAGTGATCCTGATCTTTTCATCTTCATTTGCGACTCTTACAGCTGTGACCGGTTTTTTCGGCTTTGAATTGGAGCAGCAGTTTTCCAGCATTATCTCTCTTCCTAGAGCCAGTATATCCTGCTCAGGTTCATAGATGACAAGAAGCGGTGAAGGATCATCTTTGCTTAAGTCTTCTACAAGCTTATCATAGCAGGAATAGCGGACTATACTGATGTGCTGTTCATTCATGTCTTTAAAAAGATCAGCAGCTGATCTGCTTTCACTGCATATTCCTATCACACCTGCAGTTTTTCTTATTCCGGCAGGGTTTTGCTTTGGCGAACGGTTTGGCTGCAGTGTATATAAATACGAAGCTCTGCCGTTGTACTTCTCCATTGCCAGACATACTGTCAGATGGACAAATGCGCTGTTAGTTGAATCATATCTTGAAACAAGAGCTTCAATCTTATGAAGCGGGAAGGAAATGGAATGTGCTGTTCCCTGGCCGTTTTTTTCAGTAAGATCGCTGGTCAGATTGCCCATCCTGTTATTCAGATCAAGTTTTCTGAGGTAGTATTGCATGGCCTCATCTGTTTTTTCCTTGCTGATGGTCATATCCTTGTCATACAGATAGGCAAAATAATATGAAGGTCTTATACTTCCACCTTTATAGAGTGTCTTTAGATCTTTAAGAAAAAGAGCAAAACCGTATTCATCCATCAGGATATGTGACATCTGGAAGAAGATAAACCTGAACACACGGGTCTTGATAAGGCGGATTCTGATCAGAGGTTCTTTATAGCCAAACGGTCTTATGAACGTCTTTTGAAGTTCCGTTACCTGATCATCGTCAAGATCTTCGATCTTTACTGAAGGCGTATCATCGCTGTATACCTGAACAGGTATTCCTTTATCGTTTTCGATGATCAGATTGAATGAAGAATCGTTTCTGATATATTCATTCAAGGCATCTTTGAGTTTTTCGATCTTTATCATCGGCGTAAGCTGATAGGCGAAGATAAAATCATGAGTACCATTATTTTCTTGAGACCACTTGCGTTCTGTGATCGGATCAAGAGGGAAACGCTTCTTTCTGCCGATCTCTTCCTTTTCTTTTTCAGAAAGGCTGTTTATTATTTCTTTCTCATAGAGCTCTGAGATCTTTTGTACAGTGCGGCCTTCAAAGATATGTCTGATATTGAGACCTTCGATGTTTTGCTTCTCAAGCAGCTCCATGGCTTTGAGCGAATTTCCGCTATGAGCGAAGAAATCATCCTTGATGCCAACCTTTGCGGTCTTTAAGACTTCAGCCATCGCTTTTGCAAGCTTCTTTTCAAATTCGCTGCGTGGAGCTTCGTATGCGGTTTCATTGTTTGTTTCAGGAAGTCTGAGAGCATTGCGTGCTGTCTTTCCTTCAACTGTTAAAGGCACCTCGTCTATATGAATGTAGTATGAAGGGATCAGCTGCTGTGGAAGAAAGGCTTCAAGTTTGTGGCGGGCTTCTTTTTCATCGATACTGAAATCATCAGTATAATAAAGAGCTACGACTCCTTCATCGTCAAAGCCTTTGATCGCACACCATGAAAGATCGAGGATCTTGCGGCATACCGATTCTATTTCACCAGGATGGAAAAGATCGCCATTGATGCTGGACATATCCTCAAGACGTCCGATCAATGTATAAAGGCCGTTTTCAGCTCTTCTGGCGATATCACCGGTATGAATGATTCCATTTCGAAATACTTTTTCGTTTTCTTCAGGATGGTCAATGTATCCTCTGACATAGAAGTTCCGGAAGCAGATCTCTCCTATTCCGGAGTCTTTGATGCGCTTTCCATCTTTATCTTCAAGGTGAAGATCAAGCTGTTTTAAAACAGGTACACCTGCAGGAGTACGTTTATATTTTTTGTCGATATGCATTACCAGCAAAGGAAAACATGACTCGCTTGTGGAATAGAAGTTTACAAGTGAAGGTCTTCCGGATGCGTAGTAGATGTCATCAGCGTTTTCCCTGCTCATAAGTATTTCTTTTAGATATGGACTTGGATCTTTATAAAGACGGACGAACGAGGCCGGAAGCCAGACATCAGTGATCTGATGTTCTAGGAGGTATCTGTGCATTCCTCTAATGTTGGACAATAACTGATCAGGAACGATATGGACGGTTCTGGCTATGCACATGCAGTTGAAAGCCAATTGAATGGAATCAACAGAATCAAAGGAAACTGTATAGCAGGTATGAAGTTCCTCATACTCTTTCAAGTCTGGATAAAGAGAAAGACAGAAGTCGAGGTTCCCCATTTCGTGGAGGACTCCTTTAGGCGTTCCGATTGCTGCGGACGTATACACGATGAAAGCAGCATCATGAGGATCTGCTTCGACATATCCTTTATAAGGCTTTTCTGTACTCTGAATCTTCTTATATGTTTCTGGATCTATCTCGCATTTTGGATGCAGCTGTCTGCGGATGAATGATATCTTTTCAGCAGGATTAGAGCTGTCGATATTGCAGAAAGCACAGCCGGCTCTCAAGATTCCCAGCAGCGATGCCATCGATGATGCGCTTTTCGGAAGAACGATCAGACAAATGTCTTCTTTGCCATAACCGTTTCTTTTCAGCCATGAACAGACTTTTCCTGATTCTTCCCACAACTGTCTGTAGGTGATAAAACGCTCATCATCAATAAAGGCGATTCGCTCAGGATAGTTTATACAGTTTTTGTTTATACGCTTTAAAAGTCGACTCATATTGTCCGTTAGCTTTCCAGATATATAAACCTATTATATACAAATATGATTTGGATTATCTTGTTCTTCTGTTCTTGCCTGTTTCGATATAATAGCTGTTTTATTTTCGTACATCATCTTATCGCAAGTACTGATGTTCAAATCAAGATCAGACAGTTCCTTGTTTGCAGCATAACCGCAGGAAATGGAGATCCGTCAATGAATCGCCTTTAAATTTTCTGTATGATTCAGAAAGCTTGTCTAGGCTTTTGATGACATCAATCCTTGCCCAGGCGGTAGATCATGTCAGTCATATCGAAACTTTCTTTAAGGTATTTTGCTGAAATGATGATCAGTTCATCTCCTGCTTCGTTTCCCAAATTGGCAGTGGCTTCCTTTAAACCGCTGATATCTGCCATGACCACGCAAAGCGAGGACACTCTGATGACATATATCAGGATACGTATCTGCCAGGCTTTCTTGGCAAGAAAAGCCGCAGTCAACAGTGTAATGATATATAAAACAATTTTCACATAACAGATGATCTGACATCTGTCATATTCAAGACCGTAGCGGGAAAAGATCAGGTAATAGATGCAGAACAAGATCAGGATAGCCGAACAGACGATTACTGATCTGCGATTGTCTTCCATGAACTGTGTCTTGATCCTGCCATCTTCATCTTTCATGGTCTCAGTAAAAAAATGCTTCTTTTATTATCTTGTACATACTGGTGCTTCTTGTGTACCTCATATTTTAAATATGCCCGGGATAAATAAAAAAACAGTTCGTCAGAACTGCATTTATCTTCATTCTGGAGCAGGTGATGGGAATCGAACCCACGT
>JAFWKS010000221.1 GCA_017511325.1 Erysipelotrichaceae bacterium | reverse complement strand
TTTTAATGAACAAAAAAACCACAAAAAGCTGATTTCAATATTTGAAGAAATCATAAAAATAAAACCGAATGCCAAGCTTTTGCTTGTTGGTGACGGACCACTAAAAAAAGAAATAATAGACAAAGTTAATAAAAGAGGATTATCAAAATATTCTGTTTTTGTTGATTATGTAGATAATCCTGAAGATTATTTACAAGCGATGGATATAATGATTATTCCAAGTCTTTTTGAGGGTTTCTGCCTGGTTGCTCTTGAAGCGCAAGTGAGTGGTCTCCCAATTATAGCGAGTGAGAGAGTACCAGACGAAGCTATAGTGACTGATGAATGTATAAAAATGAATTTAAACGATAGTAATGAAAAATGGGCAAGAAAAGTAATTAGCATGTTAGACACCGAGCGAAAAGATAACTCAGAATTACTTTCTAGTAAAGGTTATTCTGTTGACCGAATGATTGAGCTCATAGAAAACATCCTATTAAGATAGTGTATTTTAAACTTAAAAACCAATAAATTAAAAGCACATCCTGTTTGTTTCCAGATGTGCTTGTCTGATTTCTATTCTCCTTCGATCCAGAAGTTAGTCAGATTGCCATCGCCATCAGTGTAGTATTTTTCCATATCCACACGATAGTAGAAGTAATGCAGCAGTGAGGACTTATCATATTTCTTAATGAAGTAGCCCCAGGCATCCGCATAACCTAACTCTTCAGCAATATAGATATATCCGTCTTTATCAATACCTGCAACGATCGCTATATGACCGCCATCAAATACCGTTCCGCCAAATGGTCCGGAAAGAAGATCACCGACTCTTAATTTGTCTTCTTTGAGCTCTTCAGATAAAACTTTCTTTTCACCAAGATCGGTAAGATCAGGCCAATCTTGGGCAATGCCTGCTCCTAGGTCGCGGCAGTCAAATCCGCCGTTAAGGATGGCCCACGCCACAAAGCCACTGCAATCCAGACCATTTCTGGCCATTCTGTCCTTTGAGAATTCGTTTATTGCACAACCCCAGCATCCAGGCCCGCCGTAGATCATGCTCTGATCCAGATTTTCATAACGTGACGGATCAAGATATAAGCCGACATGGTAATATCTGCCTTCGCCATCTGCGTATCTTCCGATATAGGAAGCGACTCTTCCGTTTTCAATGAAGTAGTTGATCCTGAAAGGGAATTCCAGCGCCAGGAATCTTGCAGCTTCAACAACGCCCGCCCTGGTATGCCATCCGGCCTTTTCAACTCTTGAAGCCAAGATCTCATCTAAAAGATCGTTTTCTTCTTTGGTGTAGTAACCGCAACTCAGATATGGTTTATAGACATCAAATTCGCGCGGTGCAAGGACTATCAGATCTGTAACCAGGACATCGACAGAATCGGATTTTCCTCCAAATGTCGCTGTGATCTTGGTTTTTCCTAAACTTACTGCATGGATGACGTTATCTTCGTCAATAGTCGCAATACTTTCATCACCGCTCGTCAGTACGACCTTCTCATTAACTGTTCCTTTATATTCTGTTTCATAAGTCAGTTTTTCATGACCGCCTACTGCAAGGTAAACATTTCCGGAAGTTATCTTAACGCTTTCGATATACGAGAGTTCAAGACCTTCAATACTTCCACAGTCAAATCCCTGGTTGTTTCTTAAATAAAGGTTCGTTTTATATTCGGTTATAGGTAAGACACAAATGTTGCTTTCATCTGTTTTGACCCATTTTGTTATGTCTTTGGTATGTTCCTGACCAAGATAACAGCTGCCTGGTCCATCAAGAGTTACGACGAAGTTTTCTCCTTCGACATGCTGATCAACTACGTTGACAGGTTTGCGATACTCCATTTCATGCGCAAACAGAGCTATTACCAATACCGTAACTATGGCGATAATGATGTTTCTTGTTTTGTTTTCTTTAAATCTTTCTATAAGTGATCTTTCCATATTCTTTCTAATTCTATCAATTTTTGTTAACTTTTATAAAACAAAGTGCTTAAAAAACAGTAAAAAAAAGTGTATTATACATTAGAAAGAAGATAAGTTTATGGAAATTGATATTCAATATTTATTATTTTTGCAGAATTTAAGAGCAATGACCGGCGGAATATTTGATGAAGTGTTCAATGCGATATCAAAGTTTGCGGTCGACTACATGATAATGATCCCATACATTGTTTACTGGGCAGTAGACAAGTCGTGGGGCTATCGCTATATGTTTACGACCTGGATTCTTGAATGCGTAAACGGCATTATAAAGCTGACGGTCTGTGCCTATCGTCCATGGATTCGCTCACCTCTTATAGAGCCGGCAGGAGATTCCAAGGTTGCGGCAACTGGCTATTCGTTCCCAAGTGGCCATACCCTCATGGCTACAAACATATACGGAAATACGATCGTTTATCAAAAAGACAAAAGAAAGTGGCTGGCTATCGTCTGTGGGATCATGATCGCTTTAACAGGCTTCTCAAGAAATTTCCTGGGCGTTCATACACCGCAGGATGTTATCGTGGGTTTCTTAGAAGCACTTGTGGCCATAGTTATCATAGGTAAAGTATCCGATTATCTGAAAGGCAAGGAAGAACTTATTGACAAATTGACCTATCTAGGAATTGTTCTGTCTGTTGCCTGCGCTGCATATTCGATCTTTAAAAATTATCCGATGGACTATGTCAACGGAGCACTGCTTGTAGATCCGGTCGTGATGCAGAAAGATATGTTCTGCGGCTGTGGAGGTTTTCTGGCACTGCTTATGGGTAGCTATATAGAACGTCATTTCATTCACTATGAAATAAACTTCAATTCAAAGAATCTGCCGGCACTTACAGCTGTAGGAGTACTGTTGATGATGGCGTGGAGATCGCTGTTTTATCCGGCTATACTTGTTCGAGCATTTGGGATCAGGTGGGGAAATTATCTTGGAAGCTTCGTATTGATCTTCTTTGCGGTAGTGATATGGCCGATGGTAATAAGAAAGCTGAATAAAGGAATCGAAAAAGAAAACCGATAAGATTATTATCTTTAAGGTGTTTTCTCAATGATTGAAAAAGAAAATGAATATTTTTACTGCTTTTAATGAAGAATATGCATTGCCCTCAAAAGTAATGCTAAAATCCCTTATTCTAAACAATCAGGTACCATTGACCATATATGTTTTATATTCTAATTTAAAGCAGGAAACTATAGATTCAATAAAAGAATTGAAAGTTAAAAACAGGATTGTTTTTTACTTTCATAAAATTGATGACACATTTTTAGACGGAGTTTC
>JAFWKS010000220.1 GCA_017511325.1 Erysipelotrichaceae bacterium | reverse complement strand
CCTAACTTGCCAAACTGAATTCCGTTTTTAAGATCGGAAACCTGTTTGACAGAATAAAATGCATTTAAGCGGGATTTACTGTTACAGTAATTTCCGCTTTTATTATTTTTTGAAGAATATCTTTGTTTTATTAAACGCATTGAAAAGAAGAGACTTAATTCCCTTTGCCAGAGTTATTTCCGTTATGTTTTGTGTCATCTGCCTTGAGTATCTTATAATGAAATTACTTTAAAATGGATGGTTTTAAAGTGACCTGGTCAGGGATGATCTCCCTGATCTTTAATTTATCCAGAACATCTTTTCCGTACATGATGGAAAAGATCTGGTATGGTGTGGATTCTATCGATTCCCTTTTGTATGAAGCGATATGTGACATCATCGTATCGATCTTTTCCTGATCAAGATCGTTCATACTCGTGGCCTTGGGAATGATTCTTCTGATGAGCCTGTGATCTTCTTCTATCGACCCTTTCTGGTATGAGGCATAGGAATTACAGAAGAAGACATCAGTAAGCTTCTCGCTGCTGTCATGATCGTATTCAATGGTCAAAGGATCGATGAATTCGCTGCCCCGATCGGTAAGAATGACCTGAAAGATCCTTGAATACATCTCCTTTCCCAGCAGATCCTGAAGATAGATGAAGACTCTGCTTACTTCCGCGGAACATTTTGATTCCAGCAGGAAGCCAAGTGTGAAATGTGCTGCGTTTATATGGATGGTAAGCAGACACTTCTCATTTTCTTTTCTTGGACCTTCTACGGTATCCAGCTCGGTAACCGAAGGATATCCGTTACTAGTTATGAACCTGATGAAATCCTCATAACTGCGGCCTTCTCTGATCTTAGCCTTTTCTTTTGTCTGGTCATAGGCATAGTGCCTTCTCGGTCTTAGTTTGACCTTTCTGATCAGATCGATATTCTGGATGGCCGTCTGTCCTTTGTCTACCAGGCGATAGACGCTTCTAAAGGGAATAGTTTATATCCGGACTGGAATTGACTATATGGTATATGGACTGCCCCTTATCGGTCCCTTCCTTCAGGGCGGCGTCGAGCCTGATCTTGTCTTCCAGCGTTATATCAAGACCGTTTCTTGATTCTGAAAGCGTGGTTCTGTATTCTTCATGAGCTCTGGCGGCATCATAATCGGCAAAGTGCTTATACATACATCTTCTTTTATCGCTGCAGCCGTTACAGACAAAAGGGAATCTGTTAAGCTTCTTACACTCTACGATACGATCCTGATCTCTTAGAAGCAGCGATTTGCGGTTATCTCTGAAGATGCGGCGCTTCTTTATTTCCTTTGAGATCGTCCTTTCATCCTTACCGATCTGTAAAGCAATATCCTTTAGTGTGTCTTATACCGAAAGTCTTTCCTGGATCTTTATCCTTTCAGACAGAGTCAGATGATTACTGCCTTTTACATTCATAACAAAACATCATCTCCTTTCTTGAAACATAAAGGCAGATAACACATCTTCATTATCCGTAATAAAGCACAATAACGGCTATAGGCAGAGTAAAATGAGTTTCCGATCTTAAAAACGGAATTCAGTTTGGCAAGTTAGGTAAGGGAAAAACTTAAAGGAAATGCGTAAAAAGCACTTCCTTTTTTGTATCGAAATTGATATAATAAGCGAGCGTTTATAAAGCATACACACACTGTGGATTCATCACTCCGTGCTTGTAAAAGTTAGTGATGCTCGAAATAGTGGAGGCGTAACGGAAAGAGAGGAAATTTTTAAATGCAATTAGTTTCAATGAGAAAACTTCTGGAAAATGGCGTTCATTTCGGTCACCAGACCAGAAGATGGGATCCTAAGTGTAAACCATTCATTTACACTGCAAAGAACGGAATCTACATCATCGACCTCAACAAGACCCAGGATGCTCTGGCTGTCGCTTATGAGAAGATGAAGCAGATCTCTGAAGAGGGTGGAAAAGTATTATTTGTCGGTACCAAGAAACAGGCTCAGCAGATAATCCTTGATGAAGCTACCAGATCAGGAAGCTTCTACATCAACCAGAGATGGTTAGGCGGAACTTTAACAAACTTCCGTACTATTCAGAAGAGAATCAAGCGTTTGATTGAAATCGAACAGATGGAAGCAGATGGCACTATCTCCGTTTATCCTAAGAAGGAACAGGTCCTTATCCATAAGGAAGCTGTCCGTCTGGAAAACTTCTTAGGCGGTATCAAGGAAATGAAAAAACTTCCTGATGCTGTTGTAGTAGTTGATCCGAAAGAAGACCATAACGCTGTATCAGAAGCCAAGAAACTTGGTATCCCGGTATTCGGCCTGGCTGATACAAACTGCGATCCTAATTTAGTTGATTATGCAATTCCGGCCAACGATGATGCGATCAAGTCTATCAAACTGCTTGTGTCTTTACTCGCAGATGCGATCGTAGAATCAAAAGGCGGTATCTTGCAGGATGCTTATCAGGAAGGTGAAGTTGAAGATGACATCACTATGGAAGATGTAATCATCAATGTTGAAAAGCATGCTGAAGAACAGGAAAAGAGAAGAAGAGCTAGAAACGAAGAAAAGAACAATCGTTTCAACAACAGAGGTCCAAGAAGATATAACTCTGAAAGAAGATACATCGGCAAGAAAGAAGAAAATTCTGCTGAAGTTAAAACAGAAACTAAGGAAGAAGCAGCACCTGTTGAGACTGCTGCTGAAGAAGTTGTCAAAGAGGAGGTTGCTGAATAATGGCTGTTACTGCTGCTCAGGTTAAAGAATTAAGAGACAGAACCGGTGCCGGTATGTTAGACTGCAAGAACGCTCTTGCTGCTACTGAAGGCGACATCGGCAAGGCTATCGACTGGCTGAGAGAAAAAGGCATCGCGAAGTCAATCAAAAAGGCTTCAAGAATCGCTGCTGAAGGTCTTTCTAAGGTCCTGGTAGAAGGAAACAAGGCATGTTTAGTTGAGATCAACTCTGAAACAGACTTCGTTGCCAAGAACGAACAGTTCCTTAAGCTGCTTGATACAGCTGTCAAGACAATTCTTGAAAACGATCCAGCTGACAACGATGCAGCATTGGCATTAAAAGTCGGCAACGGAACTTTAAATGATGAATTCATCAACGCTACAGCTACCATCGGTGAAAAGATCGTCTTAAGAAGATTTGAAGTCCTCAACAAGAATGATGATGAGATCTTCGGTGACTACTCACACATGGGTGGTGCCAAGACTGCTGTCGTCGTTATGAAGGGCGGCAATCCTGAACT
>JAFWKS010000017.1 GCA_017511325.1 Erysipelotrichaceae bacterium | reverse complement strand
CAAGCCGGTATGGTATGCGCCTTCTTCATCAAACCAGAAAAGGACCGGCACATACAGATTCAGTATCGTTATGACAACTTCGGTTATAAAAAATCTTATTCCGGAACTGAACAGGAAATTATTGAACCCTCTTCCTTCTTCCAGATCGGCAACGGCGTACTGCGTCCACAGCATGATGCTTAAAGCCATGGCGATAAAGTAGGCTTCAGTATCAATAAACAGCGCGGCAGAAAACTTCATATGATCAAGGATGCCCCAGAGCATATCTGTCACATAATAAAGAATGATGCTGAAAAGAAAAAGGCGGTATTTCCTTGAAACCGGAGTTTTATCTGTTCTGGCCCAATTTAAAAGAACATCATGATTAATGATCACCAGCATGAGCAATGCGAGTGTCGGAATCAGAGAATAGTACATAATCCTATTTAATTATAAAACTAATATCAGAATGCCTCTAGCGTTTCGTATAATTGAACTATAAAAAGGAGAACGATAATGAGTAGATTAAACTTTGGCGCAAAGCCTTTAATGTATCCGCAGCCCGTACTTATCATTGCAACATATGATGAAAATGAAGTTCCCAATGCCATGAATGCCGCCTGGGGCATAACCACGGACTTTAATGAGATCTCGATCAGCCTGTCCGAACACAAAACGACTGACAACCTTGCGAAAACCGGTGCCTTCACTGTTTCCATGGCTACCGAAGATCAGCTGGCTGCCTGTGACTACGTCGGCATTGAATCCGGAAGAAAAGTTCCGGACAAATTCGCAAAGGCCGGTTTTCATGCCACCAGGAGCGAATTCGTGAATGCACCACTTATCGACGAACTGCCGCTGGCTCTGGAGTGCAAAGTCAAAAGCTTTACCGATGGCATTCTGATCGGAGAGATCGTCAATGTGAGTGCCGATGAAAGCATCATAACAGACGGCAAGGTCGATCTTAAAAAACTAAGGCCGATTGCCTTTGACCCTTTCAATAATGCCTATATGGGTATAGGCGAAAAGGTCGGAAATGCTTTCTCAGACGGCAAAAAACTCTGCTGATTCTAAATATTCACAATTACCATGGGGCCTTGTAAGAAAGGCTCCGCTTTTTTAATAGGCAGGTATAAGGAATAAAATCATTTAAAATATTTGTGAAATCCTAGTAAAATGTATGTAGTAATATCAAAGTTCAATCCAATATGAAAAACTTCTATTTTGATCTGTGTTCGATCCCGATATATGTGCTGATCCTGCACACCTATTTCACCAGAAAGATGACCAAGTTCCGTTCATTCAGAATGTATCTGATGATGGGCATACTGTCTTTGTTGTGTGCAATCCTGGATATTGCGATGGAGTTTGTAGTCAATCCGATCCCGCTGACCAGGTTTGAAGTCGTATTGGGAATGATCATTTCTTTTTCATATAAGCTTTTTGGAAATTCGGGACTTGCGATATATCTGGTCTTCATCTTTTCGATAACGAAGACTGAGCATCGGATCGCTTCACTAAGAAACAGACTGATTCTGTGGGGACCGAACATTCTGGTCGTCATACTGCTTATACAGAATTTCTTTACCGGCAATGTCTTCAGCGTCACGATGGATGGAGGCTACCAGCGCGGTCCTCTGCTGATGGTGCTGTATGCTGTAGCTCTTATCTATCTGGCGGT
>JAFWKS010000219.1 GCA_017511325.1 Erysipelotrichaceae bacterium | reverse complement strand
CTTTGGAATAAAGCAGTTCTTTTACTTTTTCCAGTGTCTTGCCAGTATCGACGATATCCTCAATGATCAGCACATCGAGGTCCTTAATGGAACAGTCAAGATCTTTGACGATCTTTACATCTCCCGTTGATTCGGTTCCAGAATAACTTGTAACATCCATGAACTCTATCTTACAGTCGATATCGATATACTTCATAAGTTCAGCCATAAACGGCACGCTTCCCTTCAGAAGTCCGATCAGAACCGGAACAGTATCTTTATAATCTTCGGATATTTGTTTGCCCAGTTCCTTGCATCTAGCGACAATCTCATCCTGAGAAATTAGGATCTTTTCAACATCGTTCATCAACATTACAATGTCCTCCCGTATGTTCATAATTTTATCACAAAGAAATTGTGTTTTTCAGAATAATGCTTTATATCGCAGCCTAATCCTGGTGCAAGGATAACCATGCCATCTCTGTTGATGACCATCGGCCACATTCTGCGCTCGTAATAACCTATTTTATTATCAATAAAGAAACGGTTTATGCCTTTTGTTCCGTATCTCATCGTGATCTTGTCTCCTGAATGATAATTCCTTATCGTTAGCGGAAAATCATCATCGCTTAAAGTGGCACCTTCAAAGCTGTTTCCTTTCCTGGAGATCCTGAAAAATCCGTATTTTCCTGTTTTTATCGCATCAAAAGTTTTAAATACGAATTCATATTCTTCAATATGATCACTTTTTGTGATCATGTCATATTCCTTTACAAGCAGGATATCCTTGCCCTGAAATATGCAGTTTTTGCTATTACTTAACTGTCTGATCATCTCATCGATTGTTTTGTCAGAACGATCAGGAAAATGCCTGTGCATGTAAAGCTTAAGATCGGGTGCATTCAGGAAATAAGCCGGTTCAAATGATGAACCATCCAGGTATTCTTCCACACAGTCAAAGCGCCTTTCAATATCTTTATTCAGACCGATCACGTTTCTGTAAAGATCTTTCTTTTCGCTTGTAGACATTTTCTCTACGACAGCGTGTCTTATTCTGTTGCGGGTATATTCATCAGAAAGATTGGACTCGTCTATCCCATAAACAAGATCATTTTTGAGACAGTATTTTTCAAGATCTTTTTTTTCATACTTCAGCAAAGGACGATAGATATTAACTCCATCAATACAGTTTCTTTCTCTGATGCCATAGTATGAAACTCCCAGGTTCTTTTCTTTCTGCATGAGATAGGTCTCGATAAAGTCATCAAGATTATGGGCGATCAGGACTTCATCCAGATCATTTCTGTTGCAGACTTCCCTAAAAAAGGAATATCTAGCTTCTCTGGCGTTTTTCTGAAAGTTTCCTTTCATATCTTCTTCATGAAAGTCGGCCTTATGGAATCTGATCTTATGTTTTCTGCAGTAATCCCTCACGATCATCTCATCCCTGTCAGCAGTGTCGCGATGATGATAATTCATATGTGCCGCTTCAAGATGAACGTTCTTCTTTCTCATCATATCTAAAAGAGCCATTGAATCTGGCCCTCCTGATACTGCGACTAAATATTTTCTGTTTCTGTTAAGTTTCTTCATCAGTTATTAAAGCGGAAAAACATGATATCACCATCTTTAGGAT